>NZ_JBBBNY010000014.1:0-66572 GCF_037137055.1 Fulvimonas yonginensis | reverse complement strand
CGTCGCCGAGCTGATGCCGTGGTCGCGGCAAAGCTCCGGTACGGGCGTGCCGGCCTCCGCCTGCTTGAGTACGGCGATGATCTGGCTGTCGGTGAAGCGAGACTTCTTCATGGAACCTCCTCGGGAAAGACTACGAGAAAATTCCACTTCTGGGGTCAGCTAATGGGCGGGGGGATTACCGAGGCCCGCCGTTGCTCCATGCTCTGCTGGGCGCCCCGTATGGGCAACTTCGCCACCACCGGCGAACTGAACGCTCATCGCCTCGCCAGCGCCTGGCGCTTCGCGCTTGCATCCGCGCGCCGTTGCAAAGACCCGGCCCTTACAGCCGAGCGGTTGCACAGCTTCGCGCGCGTTGCATGGCCCGTCGCCTTCCCGTTCGACCGATTGGACGCCGAACGCCTGACCCTGGATGCCATCAGCATGGCGGGGGTCGCGACCCGGTGACCACACGCGCACTTCGTGCGCGTCGGTTCGTCGACTACGTGGCAGCGCGCTGGCCGACCCCGGCCGACGCCTTGCGCGAGTTCTTCGCCGACGCACAGGCCGCCGCTGCTGAGGTTGGCGCCCTACTCGCCACGCCCCCGGACCTGGACGGCCGACGCCATTACTTGCCGGACATTAATGGCCGCAAAGATCAGCGGCAATTCTGCATCGCGTCCATTGACGCGGATGCCGACGGCACGGCCTGGCCCTGCATCACGTTCAAGTCGTTTAAACGCGGCGGGATTGCTGTTCGATGGAAGCCGCGTGATCTTGCCTGGCAACAGTTCCGCGCCGGCGACGGTAGCGCGCCAATGGCGGATCGCGCCGCCTACGCTGAGCGCATCGAGCGCGAGCGGGCCAAAGCTGACGCGCGCGCCGCTCAGGATGCTGAGCGCGAACGTGCCGCACATGCTGCTGCCGCTGACGCTGCGGCCTCGGCATGGGCCTCAGCGGCACCTGCCGACGACAGCCACCCCTACCTAACACGCAAAGCCGTGCAGGCGCATGGCGTGCGCATCGCTACAGCCGACATGCGCACGCGCCTGTGGAACGTAGAGCGCGGCGAATGGATGCCCCGCGCCCTCGCGGTGCGCGCTGGCGATCTATTAGTGCCCATGCATGACGAGCGCGGGCACCTGTGGAATCTGCAACGCATCGCCCCGAATGGCGAAAAACGATTCCTGGCCGGCGGGCGCAAACGCGGCCTGTCCTACCGGATCGGCGGCGCTGGCCCCGCCTGGCTGGCCGAAGGGTTCGCGACGGCCGCAACCGTACACGCGGCCGACGGTACCCCGGCGGTTGTCGCCTTCGACGCGGGCAACCTTGCCGCCGTGGCTGCGGCGCTGGCCGGCGATCTATTCGCCGTGGCTGCCGACCACGACGGGAACGGCGCCGGCCAGAAAGGCGCCAAAGCAACCGGACTGCCGTACATCGCTCCCCCAACCGAAGGCGACGACTGGAACGACCACGCCGCGCGGTGCGGCCTGGACGACACCGGCGCACTGCTGCGAACGATGCGGCTCCCTGTGTTCGCGCGACCCTACGCGCTGCCGGCCGTGGAACTGTCCGGCCGTGAGGAAGCCTGGCTGAATCGACTTCAGCGCACCGCCGAACCCGCCGATGCGGCAGCGCTCGCGTGGGCCATCTGTCGACGCCTTGCCATGCGTGTGCCCGTCCTGCTGACGCTAGACCAGGTGCTGGATGCCGTGCGGCGCTACATCCATCCCGCGACGCTGGACGCCATGCGGTGCGCCCTGGCGCGCATCGTCGAATGGCGTCGCCGTCGGGCACTGTCGGCGCTGACCATCACGCCGGAAGCGATGACAACGCACGACGTAGAGGCACACGACGCCCTGCCCGCCCTTGCCGCTGCCGAGTATCGCGGCGTTATGCTGGTGCAGGCGCCGATGGGCAGCGGCAAAACGCAGCGCATCGGCCGTCCCTTTGCCCATTGGGCCAGCCGCCAGAACGGGCGTTTTCTGGCGACCTGCCACAGGCAAAGCCTGGTCGCCGAACTGGCGCGCGTTCTTGGGTGCGAGCATTACCAGGACGTAGCCGGCATGGATGCGTGGCGCGTCGATGCCTTGGCGACCTGCCTACCGTCCATCGTGAAGGGCGACCACGCGCAAATCGTGGGTGAAGCCGGCTTCGTGTTCGTGGATGAAATCGCCCAAGTGCTGCGCAGCCTGGCGTCGCGCGTGACCGTGGCCGACGGCAAGACGCGGCCCGACGTGTTTCACCAGCTCCGCGAACTGGTACGCGGCGCCCGTTGCATCATCGGCGCAGACGCCGGCATGGATGACCGAACCGTGCGTTTCCTGGAGGCCTGTCGCCCTGGCGAGCGCTTCCGCATCATCCAAGTTCCGAACCGCGATGAGGGGCTTTCCGTGCGATTCGGCTTCGGTCCCGAGGCGCTGGCCGCTGCCTACGGCGAGGCGTTGGCGCTGCTATCCGAAGGCAAACGCCTATGGATCGCGTGCGCCGAGAAATCCCGCGCCATCGAAGCATCGCGCGTGCTGTCTGCCGATGGCGCGCGCGTGCTGTTGCTCCACGGCGACAATCGCGAGAACGCCGAACAAGCCGCGTTCTGGCGCGACCCGGAAGCTGTGAGCCGGCAGTACCAGGCCGTCATCCATACCGGCGTGATTTCGTCGGGGCTGTCCATCGAACACCGCGACGCCGGCCCGAGGTTCGATCACGGCATGCTGCTGGCGAGCGGCGCCACCATCACGCCGGCCGACGCCTTGCAAATGCTGCGGCGTGTGCGCTACCTGCGCGCCTGGACGGTTGCCGTTACACCGAACAACCACCGCGACGTGGACAACCCCGACGCCATCCTGACGGGCATGCAGGGCGCCGCAACGCTGGAACGCCTGAGCGTGGCCGACGCCAGCGACTTTGATCGCCTGATTGCCGATATAGAGGCGAGCGACGCACGCCACCGCGCCGACTTCGCCGCCGGCCTGTGGTGGGCATTGGAACACCAGCGGTTCGCGGTGGAGCGCATGCCCCTGACGGCGGCTGATGGCCTGGTGCTGGATTTGAAGCAACTTCGGGCGCAGCTACGCGAGGAACGGGAACAGGCGCTGTTACAGGCGCCAGACATCAGCGAAGCCGAAGCGATGCGCCTGCGCGATGATCCGCACCGCACCGAAGCCGAAAGCGTGGCGCTGCTACGGCATCGGATCAAGCGCGACTGCGGCGTAGACACGCTGGACGCCGACACCCTGGCCGCCTGGGACGATGGGCGCGGCCCGCGCCAATGGGACCGCTTCACGGCTGCGACGGAGGGGCGCGCCGACATGCGCGACCACCACGGCAGCGACCTGGCGCTGCATCGCTTCGGGCGCGCGCGCGTGCTGGCCTATCAGGCGCTGTTCGATGGCGTCGACCTGGCGCCGGGGTTGCGCATAACGCCGGACATGGCGCGAGCGATCGTTCAGCGCGTGATCGAGCGGCGGTTCCTGCTGGCCTATCTAGGCATTGTGCCGGCGAAGTGGGCGCGCGACATGGGCGACAAGCCGTTCCCTTTCCCTGCCTACCCCGCTCGCGAAGTTGGCGAAATCCTGGAGCGGTTGGGACTGGAAACGCGGCGGCGCGAAGGTTCTGCCACCCCCACATCGGGTGTAACTACCTTAGAGGATTACACCCCATGTGGGGGTAAAGGTGCCCGCAACCGATGGCAGGAAGTCACCGCCGAATCGTGGGAACGCACTGCCCGATGGGCAGCGCTTCGGAACGTACGCAATGCGACGGCGGCTGTTCGTGTTCCGGTTGTCGTGGCGCTGCTGGGGCGCTCCGTAGACCTGGCGGCCGTCGGCAAGGCCGTGGCTCGCCTCCCGCGTATCGGTACGCTGTGGGCGCAGTGGTCGGAGCGGCTGGCGGCTTGACGATTCCGGGCTATTAGACGGCCGCCTTCCGCTTCCCTTTATAAAGAGCAGCTTGAAACATGCGGTCAACCTTTTCCCTGTTGCTGGAATAGAATTCAGCGAAAATGTCCAATCGCATATCATTAAATCGGCGCGTACGATAAACCAGCGCTTCATTAGTGCCATTTAGAGCTATATCTCGAAAACCTGGCGGCAAACCTTTATCGGTCGAGGCTATCAAGACTGTCATGCGCCCCATCGCTAGCTCGTACATAGGAAACACGGCCGTGTGAGAAATCGGATTCATCATCAAGCGACCGAATGGCGAGACATCAAACACATAAGCTACCTGGATGCCAAGATCTATCGTTTCCGACTTATCGAGAATGGCTTTGGCGATGATGCGCTCCAAATCACTATTCTTGTTCTCCTTTTCGATAAACCTATTGCTAAGGTGAGCCCTTAACCAGGATTGCACGGCAAATTGGTGGAGCAGCCGGCTGTCGCCTGGAAAAATAGGCAACTTAATAGTTGCGTCAGGGTAAGGAAGAAAACGATAGGGCGGCACCCAGCCCAACACCCGACGCCGGAAGTCAATCGCGCAATCATCCGCGTCCTTGAACAGCTCTTCACAGCTCGGACAGACTATTTCCCTGTCATACATTCCGGCCCTCGCGTAGGACGAACGGCCACCGCCTTCCAGTGACATAGTCACAAGCGCCCGCGCTTCGCCCCCTAACTCAGCGCTGATTGATTCCGGATAGACATGGCACTTGGCGAGCTTTGGCACCGTGCGCCCGCACAACCGACATAGCTTCATGCGCCCCCCCATAGGTCAAAGGTACTGTGCTGCCCCCTAGGGTAACGCGGGCGTCACCACACCTCGTGGATTCAAATGTGAGTGCCCTCCCGATTTCAGTTTTACGACTACCCATGCGGCGCGAACGATGCCCGCGAAGCCAAGCGCCACAAGGCTTTCCAGTGTAACAGTGCGATGAAGAAGAAAGAAAGTGCGTGCTCGTTCGTGTGCGACCGTTCGTCGGCATGAATAGCCGTGAACATGGCGAAATCGATTGGCGGAAATCGCCCCCGAGGAAATAGCCGCTCTGGACAGGGACCATTGCCCGCGACATCACCCAAGGGCTTTTCCCGCCATGACCAAACGCGCTTTCGATCTAGCCGCTTTGCTGAGTAACGCAAAGCTTGCCCAGCCTCACGTCGCACACGTCCCCGCCGGCCTTACCGAAGCGACCGCCTTCATTCCAAAGCCGGCGGCCGTGTCGGCAATTCTCGGCTTGGGCGCCGACCACCTGCCGGCGCTGATCGGGAAAGACGGCACCATCGTACGGGTTCCGTTCGCCGCTCCTGGCGGTCAAACCCTACCCCTGGATGCGGCCATTGCCCGCGCCTCGCGTGTCGCGCAAGCAGGCACCGTTATCATCGTTCGCGGGGAACCGGATAGCGCCAACGCGACAGGACGCACCGGCGAAATCATCGTGCAGCGCATACCGGGCGCGTTCGACGTGATCGAGCCGGCGGGCTTCAGCGCAGTGGCCGACGATACAGACGTGGCGGTGTCGCCCGCGCCGATCAGCAGTGCAGCAATCGACTTCAGCGGCGTGGCCTCGCGCGCGGTACGAATCGAAGTGCCGCGCAGCATGCAACGAAACGTCGACCGCGAACTGCTGGGGGCCGAACTGCTTACCGCCGTCGTGCTTGGCGTGGCGCGCGCGGCGGATGCCATCCTGTTGGAAGCGCTGGCCGGTGCCGCGCTCGCTGATTTCTCCCTGGCCGCTGCCGCCACTGCCGGCGTGCGGTTCGATGAACTGCGCGCCCTGATTGGCACGACCGGCACCGGCGCAACGGTGGATGCAGGCGGCAGTCTGCGTGCTGCTGGTATCCCCGCCGAACTGACTGCCGACGCCGCTGGGTCGTTCATCGGTGCATTCGACCGCGCCGCCGTGGCGATCCATGCCGACATGCCACTGCACGTCGAGCGCCGTGACGCCGCCGGCAATCTGGCGGTGACGTGCTTCCTCACCGCGCAAGCCCTCCTGCCGGCCCCCGGCTTCTTCTGGGCTGTGGGCGCGTAAGCCATGAGTGCAGCTTTCGAAGCGGCAATGCGGTCGGCGCGCGAAGCAATCATCGCGCCCCGCCTTCAGGCCCAAGGGCTGGGCTGGGTGGTGCTGTCCCATGACCTAGGCGCCTTTCCCTGGTCGCCTTCCGAGGCGTTCCAACGCGCCAAGGCGGCCGGCTTGATCGACGAGGAAGCCTTGACCGTCATGCGCGCGCTTTCCGCACGCCTGGAAGCGACGCGCCCGGCGTTCCGTTACCTGGAGGCGCACGCGTGTTCGGTTTCCTGAAACGCTTTTCGATGGTGGGTGGTGGCAACGGCAACGGTAACGCTGCCGTTGAGGCGGAGGCGCGCACTGTGTTGGGCAGTGCGCGCCTCTTTCCTCGCGCCTGCGATCCTGACGACGGCCCGCGCGTCGTCGTATGGCTGGGGCCACGCCAAAATTTCATCTACTCCCCCGAGGAAGCGGAGCGTCGCATCGGGCGCCTGTGGCCGGAACTGGACCTGAAGCAGGTGCAACGGATGCTGCGTTATCTCGGCGCCCGTGTGCAGGCTGCCATCGAGCCGGAGCGCGTGACAGAACGGCGTTCCTGGGTTCGCGATTGGGCAACGCCGAGGGAAAAGGAATGATGGCGCGCGCTATCGCCTTCCTGTTCCGCCCAAAGCTGGCCGAGGCCCAACCCAAGCCGAAGCGCACTCCATCGAACACCACGCTCAAACGGCGCGCTAAGCGTCGCCTACATCCTGTGCGCGGTCATGGCTGGTGGTAACTACGACCTGCCCGAATCCCTGCGTGAGGTTGCGGAGGTGATCGGCCGAACGCGCGCCCTGGAACTCGCCGGAATGGCCGCTACACCCCGCCCGAAAGGCAGCGTGGGAAGGCACGGTCGCGGGGGTTGCATCTACGTTCCACACCCTGACCACGTGGGTGGCTCACGGTTGGAAGAAATGCTAGGCCACGACGACGCGGCAAAGATGGCGCGAGCCTTTAGCGGTGAAACCCTATGGCTGGCGCTCGGGCATGGCGTCTACCTGCGCTTTCGCGACACGGCCGTGCGCCGGATGCTTGCACACGGCGCCCGCGTAGATCACACGGCCTGGCTGTTCGATCTGACCCCACGTCAGGTGCAAACGATCAGGGCGACGGACTGAATCAAAGAATTAAGTCAACGCCGGCAACTCCTGCCGGCGTTGTCTTACTAGGTAGAAGGTTTCTCACGGGACACGATGTCCACCCACCCCCCGTCCGAAGCCTCGTAACCGAGCGACCACGACTCAAACGCGAAAAGTGGGTGGGTCACCTCAACCACGTGTCCATGCTGAAGGGATAGGCTGTTGGTCTCGCTGTCGTTCTTGGGCCAACTCCCTGCGATGCAGGGGCCATAGTCCCCACTTATCAGTAGTTGTCCCGGTGCAGCTTTTGCGGGGTCTACGCCACTTGAAGGGTCCACAAGCACCTTTAGAGGGGTAGGCGGACGCATAGCCAAGACGTTGTAGCCCGCGCCTGGCACAAGCTTCACCTCGCCGAACTGAAAGGCAGCTTCGCCCGATAGGTTGAGCCAAAGAGCGCCTTGCCCGCCCTCGATGAAGATTGCTGTCGACAGCGCGCTGCCCTTGCCGTGAACGAACAACTGCATAGGGGCCAGCGTGGCCAGCTTACAGACAGCCGGCTTGCCGAATTCTAGGATCATCATTCCGTTGTCCTCACAAAGCGCCACGTCTAGACGCTTGTGAAGAATACGTGCAGACGGTCTCAATGGACGGGACCGCAAACGGCAAATATGCGGCAAACATCTACGGCACCAGCGGCACCGGAAAGCACCCGCAAACACGCAACTGTTTGATTTTGTTGGTGCCCGGAGCGGGGATCGAACCCGCATGGCCTCGCGGCCGAGGGATTTTAAGTCCCTTGCGTCTACCAGTTTCGCCATCCGGGCTCGGGCTGCGGCGCAGGGCCGAAGCGTGAAGCGGAGGCATCGTAGCATTCCGTCGTGCCGCTCGAGGCAGGGCGAGCTTGCTCGCGATGCTCCGGTCCAGGCGACGAGCAAAGGCATTGCGAGCAAACTCGCTCCTGCGGGGGCCGCGACCCAACGAAAAAGCCCGCCGATGGCGGGCTTTTGCTTGTCGCGCAATGGAGGCCAGGGTCGGAATCGAACCGGCGTACACGGCTTTGCAGGCCGCTGCATGACCACTCTGCCACCTGGCCATCGCGCACGGAGCGCGTCGCCGCGGTCCGCTCAAAAAACAAAACCCCGGTGGACCGAGGTTTCGGGAAAAACTGGAGCGGGAAACGAGACTCGAACTCGCGACCCCGACCTTGGCAAGGTCGTGCTCTACCAACTGAGCTATTCCCGCGCCGGAGTCGGAAAGCATAGCAGAACGGGGACGAATGTGAATACCTCGAGCGCGATCCGTGCAGGCGCTCGATGCGCCTGCACGGGCTTCCCAAACGACGAAGCCCCGACCATCGGCCGGGGCTTGGGGAGAAAACTGGAGCGGGAAACGAGACTCGAACTCGCGACCCCGACCTTGGCAAGGTCGTGCTCTACCAACTGAGCTATTCCCGCATCGGAGCCGCGCATTTTAGCGGCGAAAACCTACCCGTCAAGCCTCTGCACCCTTGCCCGCGCCAGGCTGCCTGGGCGGCTCGCCGCGCAGCATCGGCCAGGCCGCACGCAGGTAGTACAGGCCCGACCAGATGGTCAGTCCGCCGGCGATCACCAGCAGGCCCTCGCCGATGTGGTAGAGGCGCAACGCTTCGGCGCCCTTCTCGTGCTGCAGGATCAGTACGACCAGCGCGACCATCTGCATGACGGTCTTGAGCTTGCCGATGAAGGCCACCTTGACCGTGGCGCGCATGCCGATCTCGGCCATCCATTCGCGTAGCGCGGAGATGCTGATCTCGCGCCCGACGATGATCGCCGCGGTCACCGCCATCAGGATGCCGGGCCAGCCGCCGCGGTGCGATTCCACCAGCAGGAACAGCGTGACCGCCACCATCAGCTTGTCCGCCACCGGATCGAGGAAGGCGCCGAAGGCGGAGGTGAGGTTGAGCCGGCGCGCCAAGTACCCGTCCAGCCAGTCGGTGACCGCGGCGAGCACGAACACGACGGCGGCGGTGAGGTTGTGCCCGCGGAACGGCAGGTAGAAGACCACCACCATCACCGGCAGCAAGGCCACGCGAAACAGGGTCAGCCAGGTCGGGAGATTGATGCGCATGATCCTTTCCGTCGAGGGGTCACACCAGTGTCGCACGAGCGGATGCGAGCTATCCGTGGAGAGTCGCGTAGATGCGCTCGGCCAGGCCGCGGTCGATCCCCTTGATCGAGGCCAGTTCCTCCACGCCCGCGGCCTCCACCCCGGCCAGGCCGCCGAAGGCCTTGAGCAGGGCCGCACGCCGGCGCGCGCCGATGCCGGGCACGTCTTCCAGCACGCTGCGCTCGCGCGCCTTCTCGCGGCGCTTGCGGTGGCCGCTGATGGCGAAGCGGTGCGCCTCGTCGCGCACGGCCGCGACCAGGTGCAGGGCCGGCGAGGCCGGGCCCGGGTGGATCTCGCGGCCCGAGCTTGCCAGCATCAGGGTCTCCTCGCCCGCACGCCGGCCCGGCCCCTTGGCGACACCCACCACCTCGATGCCGTCCACGCCCAGTCCCGACAGCACGTCGAGCGCCTGCGCCACCTGTCCACCGCCGCCGTCGATCAGCAGCAGGTCGGGCTTGGCGCCCTGCCCTTCGGCCACCTTGCGGAAGCGACGGGTCAGCGCCTGGTGCATGGCGGCGTAGTCGTCGCCCGGGGTGATGCCGGCGATGTTGAACCGGCGGTAGTGCGATTTCTCCGGCCCCTCGGGCCCGAACACCACGCAGGAGGCGACGGTCGCCTCGCCCATCGTGTGGCTGATGTCGAAGCACTCGATGCGCCGGGGCGGCACCGGGAGTTCCAGCAGTTTCTGCAGGTCGTCGAAGCGCGCGCCGAGGGTCTGCCGGCTGGCCAGGCGCGAGGTCAGCGACGCCTGCGCGTTGCGCTCGGCCATCTGCAGGAAGCGCGCCCGCTCGCCGCGCACGCTGGACTTGATCTCCACCGTGTGCCCGGCCTGCTCGCCCAGCATCTGCGCCAGCAGCGCCTGGTCCGGCACCGCCTCGCCCAGGATCAGCTCGCGCGCCACCGGCTTGTCCAGGTAGTACTGCGCCACGAACTGGCCCAGCAGGTCGGCCGGCGAGGCATCCAGCGGCAGCCGCGGAAAGAAGTCGCGCGTGCCCAGGCTGATGCCGTTGCGGAAGAACAGCACGCTGACGCAGGCCATGCCGCCCTCGATGCGGCAGGCGATCACGTCCATGTCGGCGCTGGCGCCCTGCACGTGGTGCTGCGCCTGCAGCCTGCGCAGCGCGGCGACCTGGTCGCGCAACGCGGCGGCACGCTCGAAGTCCAGCGCCATGGCGGCCTGCTCCATCGAGGCGGCCAGCTCGTCGATCACCGCGCTGCTGCGCCCCTCCAGGAACATCTGCGCGTGGCGCACGTCGGCGGCGTAGTCCTCGACGCCGATCAGGCCCACGCAGGGCGCGGTACAGCGCCCGATCTGGTGCTGCAGGCAGGGGCGCGAGCGGTTGCGGAAGTAGCTGTCCTCGCACTGGCGCACCTTGAACAGCTTCTGCATCAGGTTGAGGCTCTCGCGCACCGCGTAGGCGCTGGGAAACGGCCCGAAGAAGCGCCCGGGCAGGTTCCTGGCGCCGCGGTGGAAGGCCAGGCGCGGGTAGTCCTCGCCGCCGGAGAGATAGATGTAGGGATAGCTCTTGTCGTCCCGCAGCAGGATGTTGTAGCGCGGCTTGAGCGACTTGATCAGCTGCGACTCGAGCAGCAGCGCCTCCGCCTCGGTGCGCGTCACGGTGACCTCGCAGCGGGCGATCTGCGCGATCATGGCGTTGATGCGCGGCTCCATCCGCGGCTTGAGGAAGTAGCTGCCGACGCGCTTCTTCAGGTTGGCGGCCTTGCCCACGTACAGCAGCTCGCCCTCGGCGTCGAAGTAGCGGTAGACGCCGGGCGAGGTGGTCAGGGTCTGGACGAAGGCCTTGCCGTCGAACGGCGGCGACTGGGGCGACTGCATGGACGGATTCTAGCCGTTCCCGCGCGGATCGCCGTGACTGGGGGCGAACGGACAGGCGTGGCACGACCGAGCGCATCGCGCGCAAGCTCGCTCCTACCGATGGCCGACGCGGCAGGCGCATGACCGGCCCCTCGCAACGCGCTCCCGCGCGCCCCTGTAGGAGCGAGCTTGCTCGCGATGCCTTTCAGCCACGCCCTCGGATCATCGGTTGCGCGGCCCGGCGTCCGACCGACGCTTCAAGCCCGGCCGGCCAGCCAGCGTTCGGCGCGTTCCAGGTCGGCCTCGGTATCGATCCCGGGCGGGAACGGCTCGGGCGTCAGCCGCACGGCGATCGGAAAGCCGTGCTCCAGCACGCGCAACTGCTCCAGCGATTCGGCCTGTTCCAGCGGGGTGCGCGGCAGGCCCGTGTAGCGGGCCAGGAAGCCGGCGCGGTAGGCGTAGATGCCGATGTGCCGCAGGAACGGCACGTCCGGCGGCAGGGCCTCGCGGCCCTTCGCGAAGGCGTCGCGCGCCCAGGGCAGTGGCGCGCGGCTGAAGTACAGCGCGCGCCCCTGTGCCGTGCGCGCCAGCTTGACCACGTTGGGGTCGAACAGCTCGTGGGCCTCGGCGATCGGCGTGGCGAGGGTCGCCACCGGCGCATCGTCCTCGGCCAGTGCCCTTGCCACCTCGCGGATGCCGGCGACCGGTGCGAAGGGCTCGTCGCCCTGCAGGTTGACGACGATGGCGTCGTCCGGCCAACCGTAGCGGGCCGCGCACTCGGCCAGCCGGTCGCTGCCGGAGGCGTGGTCCGGCCGGGTCATGCAGACATCCACGCCCTGCCCGGCCAGCGCGTGGGCGATGCGCCGGTCGTCGACCGCCACCACCACCTGGCTCGCGCCGGCCTGCAAGGCACGCTGCGCCACGCGCACCACCATCGGTACCCCGCCGATAGCGCGCAACGGCTTGGCCGGCAGGCGGGTGGAACCGTAACGGGCGGGAATCGCGACGATGAAGGACGGGGAGGCGGGCATGGCGTGGCGCATGGTCGGGAAGCGGCGAGCCTAGCATCGGGCACGCCGTCGGGCGCAACGCGGGTCCCCCCGCCCACCGGGAAGGGCGCCCGGAGGGCGGCGGGTGAGACGGCTTTTCCGCTTCGGCCGCACCCTCGCCCTGCCCTCTTCCGGCGGAGCGGGGCGCTAGATTGCCTTGAGCGCGAAGCCGCAGCCGTTGGCCAGTTCCATGAACCCGGGGAACGAGGTGGCCACGTTGCGGCAGTCCTCGATGCGCACGCCGCCGCGCGCGACCAGGCCGGCGATGGCGAAGCTCATCGCCACGCGGTGGTCGCCGTGTGCGTCGACCGTTCCCTGCCCCAGCGTGCCGCCGGTGATCGCGGCGCCGTCCGGCGCCTCCTCGACCCGTATACCGAGCGTGCGCAGCCCGGCCGCCATGGTGGCGATGCGGTCCGATTCCTTCACGCGCAGTTCGGCGGCGCCACGGATCGCGGTCCTGCCGTGCGCCGCGGCGGCGGCAACGAACAACGCGGGGAACTCGTCGATCATGTCCGGCACCAGCGCCTGCGGCAGCTCGATGCCGTGCAGGGGGGCGTACCGCACGCGCAGGTCGGCCACCGGCTCGCCCCCGCTGTGCCGCTCGTCCAGCACCTCGATATCGGCGCCCATCAGGCGCAGCGCCTGCAGCAGGCCGGTGCGGCGCGGGTTGAGGCCGACCGCGCGCAGCCGCAGGTCCGAGCCCGGCACCACGCTGGCGGCGACCAGGAAGAAGGCGGCCGAGGAAAAATCCGCCGGTACCTGCACCTCGCTCGCGCGCAGCGCGTGGCCGCCGGAGAGCCGCGCACGACCGGGCGCGAACTCGATCGGCCAGCCGAACGCGGCCAGCATGCGCTCGGTGTAGTCGCGCGTCGGGTGCGGCTCGAGGATCTCGGTCTCGCCCTCGGCGTAGAGGCCGGCCAGCAGCAGCGCGGACTTCACCTGCGCGCTGGCCACCGGAAGCTCGTAGCGGATGCCGTGCAGGCGCTGGCCCCCGTGCACGTGCAGCGGCGGCAGTCCGTCCTGCGTGTCGATGCGCGCGCCCATCCGCACCAGCGGTTCGGTAACGCGCCGCATCGGCCGGCGCGACAGCGATTCATCGCCGACCAGCGTCGAGTCGAACGCCTGCCCGGCCAGCAGGCCGGTGAGCAGGCGCATGCCCGTGCCGGCATTGCCGCAGTCGAGCGGCCGCTCCGAACCGCGCAGGCCGTGCAGGCCCACGCCGCGCACCAGGCGCTCGCCCGGCGCGGGCGCCTCGATGGACACGCCCAGCTGCGCCAGCACCGCGGCGGTGGCGCGCGTGTCCTCGCCCTCCAGGAAACCGTGGATGCGCGAGTCACCCTCGGCCAGCGCCGCCAGCATCAGCGCGCGGTGCGAGACCGACTTGTCGCCCGGCACCGCGAGCGTGCCGTGCAGCGGCCCGGCCGGGCGGCTGATCCAGTCCAGGCGCCCGATGCCGTCGCCGCCGCTCACGGCAGCGCCACCGGGTAGGAGCCGAGCACGCGCACCTGGGTGGCGACCGGGCCCATGTCGGCCAGCGCCGCCTGCAGCGGCGCGTCGTCGATGTGGCCGGAGACGTCGATGAAGAAGGCGTACTGCCACTTGCCCGTATGCGCCGGGCGCGATTCGATGCGGTTCATGCTCACGCCATGCCGGGCGAACGGGCTCAGTACGTCGTAGAGGGCGCCCGGCTTGTCGTTGACGGTGATCAGCAGCGAGGTGCGGTCGTTGCCCGAAGGCGGAAACAGCGAGCGTCCGATCACCAGGAAGCGCGTGGTGTTGTCGGCGCGGTCCTCGATGCCTTCGGCCAGCGGCTTGAGGCCGTAGATCTTGCCGGCGGTCTTGCCCGCGATGGCGGCCGCATCGTCCGCGTGCCGGGCCAGCCGCGCGGCCTCGGCGTTGCTGCTCACCGCTACGCACTCGACCTCGGGCAGGTTGATGCGCAGCCAGGTCTTGCACTGTTGCAGCGACTGCGCATGGGCGAACACGCGCCGGATCTCGCCCAGCGAGGCCGCCCTGGACAGCAGGCACTGGTGCACGCGCAGCTCGATCTCGCCGCAGATGCGCGCCTCGGAGGT
This sequence comes from Fulvimonas yonginensis, assembly GCF_037137055.1. Taxonomy (NCBI): domain Bacteria; kingdom Pseudomonadati; phylum Pseudomonadota; class Gammaproteobacteria; order Lysobacterales; family Rhodanobacteraceae; genus Fulvimonas; species Fulvimonas yonginensis. The sequence goes on along the minus strand of NZ_JBBBNY010000014.1, from coordinate 52,449 downwards.
GAGGAACATGTCCAGCGTGACCTGGATCATGCCCTGCCCCGAGTTCTCCACCGGCACCACGCCGAAGTCGGCATGCCCAGCGGCCACTTCCTGGAACACCTCCTCGATGCTGCCCAGCGGCAGGCCGTAGGCGGCATGGCCGAAATGCTTGCGCACCGCCTGCTCGCTGAAGGTGCCTTCCGGCCCCAGGAAGCCCACCTTGAGCGGGTCCTCCTGCGCCAGGCAGGAGGACATGATCTCGCGGAACAGCCGCACCATCTCGGCGTCGGACAGCGGCCCCTTGTTGCGGTCGACCACCATGCGCAGCACGTGCGCCTCGCGCTCGGGCCGGTAGTAGTCGATCGCCGACAGTCCCTCGCCCTTGACCCGCGCGACCTCGCGCGCCCAGTTGGCGCGCTCGGAGATCAGCTCCTGGATCTGGCGGTCGATGCTGTCGATGCGCTCGCGCACCTGGGCCAGCGATGCCTTCGGATCGTTCATGCGAGTGTCCAGCAAAAGTCCAAACCCAGATGCATCGTCGGCCTCAGCCGTGCCGGCGCGCGAAGTCGCCCATGAAATCCACCAGCGCCTCGACCGCCTCCGGCGGCACCGCGTTGTAGAGCGAGGCGCGCATGCCGCCCAGCGCCTTGTGCCCCTTCAATGCGAGTAGGCCGGCCGCCTCCGACTCGGCGAGGAACGCGGCGTCCAGCCTGCCGTCGTGCAGGGTGAACGGCACGTTCATGCGCGAGCGCGAGGCCGGCTCGACCGGATTGCGGTAGAAGCCGCCCGAGCCGTCGATGGCGGCGTACAGCCGTGCCGCCTTGGCGCGGTTGCGCTCGCCCATCGCCGCCAGGCCGCCCTGTGCCTTGAGCCACCGGAGGGTCAGCCCGGCCAGGTACCAGCCCCAGGTGTTGGGCGTGTTGAGCATGGAGCCGGCCGCCGCGTGCTCGGCATAACGGAAGATGCGCGCCATCGGCCGGCCCGGTCGCGCCAGCAGGTCGCGGCGCACGATCATCAGCACCAGGCCCGAGGGTCCGACGTTCTTCTGCGCGCCAGCGTAGATCAGGCCGAAGCGGCGCACGTCCAGCCGCGCGGAAAGGATGCTGGAGGACATGTCCGCCACCAGCGGCACGTCGCCGCTGTCCGGCACGTCGTGGAACTCGACGCCGTGGATGGTCTCGTTGGGCGTGTAGTGCACGTAGGCGGCGCGCGGGTCCAGGCGCCAGTTCGCGCGCGCAGGCAGGTGCAGGTAGCCGTCGTCCTTGCTGCTGGCGGCCACGTTCACCCGCAGGTAGGGAGCCGCCTCGCTGGCGGCCTTCTCGCTCCAGTGGCCGCTCACCACGTAGTCGGCGACTTCGTCCGGCCCGGCCAGGTTCATCGGGATCTGCGCGAAGTGCTGGGTGGCGCCGCCCTGCAGGAACAGCACGGCGTAGTCCGCCGGCACCGCGAGCAGCTCGCGCAGGTCGGCCTCGGCCTGCTCGGCCATGGCGATGAAGCGCTTGCCGCGGTGCGACTGCTCCATCACCGAGGCGCCGCTGCCGTTCCAGTCCAGCAGCTCGCGCTGTGCCTGCTCGAGCACCGCCTGCGGCAGGGCCGCCGGTCCCGCGCTGAAGTTCCAGACCCTGCTCACCGCATGTGTTCCTCGTTGGGGGAGCCGCATTATGGCGCGGTGCAGCAAGGGGGCGTCAATGCGCGCTCCGCGCATTTGGGTCGGCCACGCAAGTTCGCTAGTCTTGCCGTCTGCGCCCGTCGCCCCGGTTGACCCCTCGCACCACCGATGCTCACCGCCCGCTTCCACTCCGCCATCGCCGAGCTTCCCGCGACGGCCTGGGACGCATTGCGCGCGCGGCCCAACCCGTTCGTCTCGCACGGTTTCCTGCACGCGCTCGAGCGCACCGGCTGCATCCGGCCCGAGTGGGGCTGGCAGCCCCACCACCTGGGCCTGTACGAAAAAGGCCGGCTGGTCGCCGCGGCGCCGCTGTACCTGAAGGGCAACTCGCATGGGGAATTCGTATTCGACTGGAGCTGGGCCAGCGCCTGGGAGCGCGCTGGCGGCACCTACTACCCCAAGCTGCTCAATGCGGTCCCGTACTCGCCCGTGCCGGGACCGCGCCTGCTCGCCGGCAGCGGCGAACGTGCGCCGGCCCTGCGCCAGGCGCTGGCCGAGGCCATGCGTGCCGAGGCGGAGCGGCTGGGGCTTTCCTCGGTGCATGCCAATTTCCTGCAGGAGCCCGACTGTGCGGCCTTCGGCGAGGCCTGGCTGGCGCGCTCGGACGTGCAGTTCCACTGGCACAACCGAGGCTACCGGCATTTTGAGGATTTCCTCGCCACGCTCAAGGCCAAGAAGCGCAAGAACATCCGCCAGGAACGCGCACACGTCGACGCACGCGGCCTGTCGATCCGCATGCGCGCCGGGACCGACCTGGGGGCGGACGAGTGGCGGCAGGTGCATGCGCTCTACGCCGCCACGTTCGACGCCAAGGGCAACCATGCCGCGCTGACGCCGGCCTTCTTCCGGGCCCTGGGCACGCTGGGCGAGACCGTGCAGGTCGCCACGGCGTCGGACGACGGACGCCTGCTCGCCATGGCGCTGTTCCTGCAGGGCGACGGCACGCTCTACGGCCGTTACTGGGGAGCCTGCGAGGAGATCCCGGGCCTGCACTTCGAGTTGTGCTACTACCGCGGCATCGAGCACGCGATCGCCCGTGGCCTGCAGTGCTTCGAGCCGGGCGCGCAGGGCGAACACAAGCTGGCCCGGGGTTTCGTTCCGGTACGCACGCATTCGCGCCATTACCTGGTCCACCCGCAGTTCCGCCGCGCGGTACGCGAGGCGCTTGCGCACGAACGGAATGCGATGGACGACTACGTGACCGAGCTCGCGGCCCATGCGCCTTACGCCGGGGCCTGCTGGTGATCCGCCTGCCGCTGCTCGACCCGGCATCGCCCGAGCGCTTCCCCGACCCGCGCCAGGCACTGGCCGAACCGAACGGCCTGCTCGCCTTTGGCGGCGACCTGTCGCCCCGGCGGCTGCTGGCCGCGTACCAGCGCGGCATCTTCCCCTGGTTCAACCCGGGCGAGCCGATCCTGTGGTGGTCGCCCGACCCACGCTGCGTGTTCCACACCGCGTCGCTCAGAGCCAACCGCAGCCTGCGCCGCGCGCTGGCCGGGCGGGACTGGCGCGTCAGCGTGGACCAGGCCTTCGTGCGCGTGATGCAGGCCTGCGCCGCGCCGCGCCCGGGCCAGCACGGCACCTGGATCGGTCCGGCCGTGATCGGCGCCTACGCGGCGCTGCACACCCAGGGCCACGCGCACAGCGTGGAGGTGTGGGAGGGCGAGGCGCTGGTCGGCGGTATCTACGGCGTCAGCGTGGGACGGCTGTTCTGCGGCGAGTCGATGTTCAGCGCGCAGAGCGGTGGCTCGAAGCTGGCGCTGGTCGCGCTGTCCCACTGGCTGCGCAGCTGGGGCTTTCCCTTGCTGGATGCGCAGGTGAGCAACCCGCACCTGCTCGGCCTGGGCGCATGCGAGATGCCGCGCGAGGCCTTCCTGGCACAGGTGCGCACGCTCGCCGCGCAACCGTTCGACGAGGGAAACTGGCGTGCGGTGCCCATGCGCCCGGCCGCCGATTACCTGCGCTAGGCGCGAGCTTGCTCGCGACGCCTTCGGCTCGGTGCTGCGCCAGGATCGGGAGCATCGCGGGCAAGCTCGCCCCTACGCGTGGGCGGCTCCTGCGGGCGCGTCCTCGGCGGGCAGCGTGCTGCCGGAAAGCCCGAGCGCCTTGAGCTCCCCGTAATGGGCCAGGAACAGTTCCACCAGGTGCGGGTCGAGCTGGCTCCCTGCCGCGTCGCGCAGGTAGGCAAGCACCTCCTGTTCCGGCCAGGCGGGCTTGTACACGCGGGGAAAGCTCAGCGCGTCCCATACGTCCACGATGCTGAAGATGCGCGCCGCCAGCGGGATCGCCTCGCCACGCAGCCCGCGGGGGTAGCCGGTACCGTCCCAGCGCTCGTGGTGGGCGTAGGGAATGTCGGCCGCACTGCGCAGGAAGTCGACCTGCTCCAGCAACTCGCGCCCGATCCGCGGATGCTGGCGCATCTGCGCCATCTCGGCCTCGTCGAGCTTGCCTGGCTTGATCAGGATGGTGTCGGGCAAGGCCAGCTTGCCGATGTCGTGCAGCAGCGCGCCGAACTTCACCGCGCAAAGCGCCTCGCCCTGTACTCCGGCCAGCCGCGCCAGGCCCACCGCCATGCGCATCACGCGGTCGGAGTGGTCGCGCGTTTCCTTGTGGCGGATGTCCATCGCCGAGACCAGCACGCGCAACGCCTGTTCGTGGCCCTCCACCAGTTGCCGGTTGATGTCGGCCAGGCGCTTGATGTCGCGCCCGATCAGCCAGTACAGCATCAGCCCGGTGGCCGCGACGAATACCCAGCCCTTGACGCTCTGCGCCCAGGTCAGCTGCGCCGGGTCGCGCGCCAGCGCGGCGAGCGCACGGTCGGAGAACCAGATCCAGCACGCAGCCAGTGCCACGTACAGGAATGCGGTCCGGAACTGCGGGCTGATGGGCACGTCGACCTCGACAGCGAGACGTTGTATCCAATGTCTCCTCAAGACTCGGCAGCCGCACCGAGAACTTGATCACACAAACCGAGGGTGAAGATCACCGACGCCGGACGCGCGGTCTCCGGATGCAGCGGCTCGACCAGGTCGATCAGCTGCAGGCCGGCCGCGCGGAAGCTGGCCAGCCAGCCGGCGAAGGTGCGGAAGTACCAGGGTGCAGCCTCGGCGAACCCTTCGCCGCAACCCGCCCAGGAGCCCTCGCGCCAGCCGTCCCGGTAAGGTTGCTCGCCGCACGCGGCGGCCGGGTGCAGGGTCTGCACGACCAGGGCGCCGCCCGGTTCCAGCAACCGCGGCATCGCCCGCAGCAACGCGTCGACCGAGGCACCCCCGAGCAGCGAGAAATTGCAGACCGCCACGTCGGCGCGCTCGTCCAGCATGCCGGCAGCGATGGCGTCATAGTCGAGGACACGGAAACGGCCAGGGCCGCCGGCCTCGGCCGCCGCCACCAGTGCCGGCACCGCGTCGATGCCCAGCACGGCGATGCCGTCCCTGGCCAGCGCATGCGCCAGCCAGCCCTCCCCGCACCCCAGGTCGATTGCGGTACGCGGGCGCCGCCTGGCCACCGCGGCGAGGATGGCGGCATCGGTCACCAGACGGCGACTGGCGATGGCCGCGCCGCGCACGGCGCGCGTCCAGGGCGCGGCATTGCACTGCCACGCCTGCAGGATGGCCTGCTCCGGATCGCGTTCGGGCCCGCTCACGCGGGAACCCGGCGGCGGGCCGGCGGACGGGCGGCAGGCATCCGGTCAGCCCGCGCGCGCGCTGTACCGGGTCGCCACGTAGTCGTCGAGGATGGCGACGAATTCCTCGGCAATGTTGTCGCCGCGCAGCGTGGTCGCCTTCTCGCCGTCGATGAAGACCGGCGCCGAAGGCGCCTCGCCGTTACCCGGCAGCGAGATGCCGATGTTGGCGTGCTTGGACTCGCCCGGGCCGTTGACCACGCAGCCCATCACGGCAAGCGTGAGGTTCTCGACGCCGTCGTACATCACGCGCCATTCGGGCATCCGGGCGCGCACGTGCGCCTGCACCGTCCTGGCCAGCTCCTGGAAGAATTCGCTGGTGGTGCGGCCACAGCCCGGACAGGCGGTGACCAGCGGCGTGAACGCGCGCAGGCCCATGGTCTGCAGCAGCTCCTGTGCGACGATCACCTCCTGCGTGCGCGCACCGCCGGGTTCCGGCGTCAGCGAGATGCGGATGGTATCGCCGATGCCTTCCTGCAGCAGCACCGCCAGCGCGGCCGCCGAGGCGGTGATGCCCTTGGAGCCCATGCCGGCCTCGGTCAGGCCCAGATGCAGGGCGTAGTCGCAGCGCGCGGCCAGGTCGCGGTACACCGCGATCAGTTCCTGCACGCCGGAGACCTTGCACGAGAGGATGATGCGATCGCGGGGCAGGCCGAGCTGTTCGGCCCGCGCGGCCGAGTCGAGTGCGGAGCGGATCAGCGCCTCGCGCGCGACCACGCCGGCGTCCCAGGGCTCGGCGCGGCGCGCGTTCTCGTCCATCAGCGTGGCGACCATGCCCTGGTCCAGGGAACCCCAGTTGGCGCCGATGCGCACCGGCTTGCCGTACTGGATCGCCTTCTCGATGATCGAGGCGAACTGGCTGTCCTTCTTCTTGCCGAAGCCGACGTTGCCGGGATTGATTCGGTACTTGGCCAGCACCTCGGCGCAGGCCGGCTCGGCTTCCAGCAACTGGTGGCCGTTGTAGTGGAAGTCACCCACGATCGGCACGTCCACGCCCATCATCGCCAGCCGCTCGGCGATGCGCGGCACCGCCGCCGCGGCCGCCGGCGTGTTCACGGTGATGCGCACGACTTCCGAGCCTGCGCGCGCCAGCTCGGCGATCTGTTTCGCGGTGCTGGCCGGATCCTCGGTGTCGGTGTTGGTCATCGACTGCACCACCACCGGCGCGCCCCCGCCGACCAGGACCTTGCCCACGCGCACGCCCACGCTCGGCCGGCGCATCGCCGGGCCGGCCGGACGCGGCCGGGAAACGGATTCGTTCATAAGCTCGAGAACCGACATTCGCACCGCACGACTGCGGCATCGCACAAGAATACCCGAACCTTACCTCGGGCCGCGGCGGCCGCAGGTCAGCGGCGTGGGGGACGGCGCAGCCTGGCGCCGGCGTACAGCCCCAGGCCGAAGGTCAGGTAGACCGCCGCGATCGACGCCGGACCGATGTGCCGCTCGAAGCCGGGGCGAAACCGCCGCGGCGTGATCGTGTAATCGACCAGGAACGCGGTGGCGGCTACCGCGGCGGCGCGCGTGGCACAGGCACGCGGCACGGCGGGCCGGCGCAGGCACCACCATTCGTAGACACCCGCCCACAGCAGCGAGCTGAAGTGGTGCACCAGGTAGCCCACGGCGGTGTAGCGCCAGCTCGGCCGCAGATGCCGCTTCGCTCCCCGCCCCCACAGCCATTGGCTGGTCGCGTTCACCCCGGCGAAGGCCGCGCGCGCTTCGCGCGCACTACACGCGGCCACCACCACGCTCGACAGCACCGCGGCCAGGGCGCCGCTGAGGTTGGTGCGGACGAGCCATGACGGGTTCGGGCGGGCGGGCAGTCTGGACATGATCGAGGGTTCCGGCGGGGACGGCATGCGCGTACTGGTGCTGGGGGCCGATGGCCTGATCGGTCGTGCGGTCTGCGATGCCCTGCAGGCGGCCGGTCATCACCCGGTACGCGGTGTCCGTCGGCAGCGTAGCCGCGCCGCCGGTGTAGACCACGTCTATGTGGACTTCGCGCGGGACACGCATCCGTCCGACTGGCAGGCGCGCCTGCTCGGCATCGATGCGGTGGTCAATGCCGTGGGCATCTTCGCCGAACACGGCGAGCAGACCTTCCGGCGCATTCATGCGCAAACGCCCAGGGCGCTGTTCGCGGCCTGCCGCGAATGCGGCGTCACGCGCGTGGTGCAAATGTCCGCGCTGGGCGCCGACGAGCACGCCGCCAGCCGCTTCCATCGCAGCAAGCGCGCCGGCGATGCGGCGCTGCGCGCGATGGTGCCGAGCGGGACGGTGCTGCAACCCTCGCTGGTGTTCGGCGCGGGCGGCGCCAGCAGCCGCATGCTGATGCTGCTCGCCTGGTGGCCGCTGACGGTGCTGCCCGATGGCGGGCGCCAGCGCGTCCAGCCGATCCATGTCGACGATCTCGCCTGCCTGGTGGTGCGCCTGCTGGAGCGGGACGACCGGCCGGGCGTGTTGGCCGCGGTGGGCCCGCAGCCGCTTTCGCTGGCCCGCTATCTGGCCCTGCTGCGCCACGCCCTCGGCGGCCACCGGTTGCGCGTGCTCGGCCTGCCTTCCGCCTGGCTGGCGCGCGTGGGCGGCCGCTGGCTCGACCGCGAGGCGCTGGCCATGCTCGCGCGCGGCAACACGGCCGATGTCCGTCCGCTGGTCGCATGGCTGGGACAGGCACCGCGGCCACCGCGCCGCTTCCTTGCGCCCTCCGAGGCGACCGACCTGCGCGTGCTGCTCGCCTGGCGCGCGTGGGGCGCGCTGGGTCGCCTCGCCGTGGCGACGGTCTGGCTGGTAACCGGCATCGTGTCGCTGGGCCTCTACCCGGTGGCCGGCAGCCTGGCCCTGCTCGGCCGCGTGGGTCTGACCGGCCTGCCGGCGCGATGGGCGCTGTACGGCGCGGCCGGGATGGACCTGCTCTTCGGCCTCGCCACGCTGCTGCTGCGTGGCCGGGCGTTGCGCGCCGCCTATCTGGCCCAGGCGGTGCTGATGCTGGGCTACACGGCAATCATCACGGTCGCCCTGCCGGACTTCTGGCTGCATCCGTTCGGGCCGATCCTGAAGAACCTGCCGATGCTGGCGTTGCTCGGCATGCTGTACGCGGCGGAGCGGCGCTGATGGCCTACCTGGTCGTCAAGTGGCTGCACGTGCTGTCCTCCACCCTGCTGTTCGGCACGGGCATCGGCAGCGCGTTCTACCTGCTGGTGGCCAGCCTGCACCGCGATGCGCGTGTGGTGGCGGTGGTGGCGCGCTACGTGGTGCTGGCGGACTGGCTGTTCACCGCGACCACGGCGGTGTTCCAGCCGCTGAGCGGCTTCTGGCTGGTGCGCTGGGCCGGCATTCCCTGGCGCGGCGGCTGGGTGGGCTGGTCGGTTGCGCTGTACGCCGTGGCGATCGCCTGCTGGTTGCCGGTGGTGCTGCTGCAGATGCGCATGCGCGGCCTGGCGGCGCACGCCTGCGCCGAGGCGATACCGCTGCCGCCGGCGTACTGGCGGGCCTTCCGCCTCTGGGTGGCGCTGGGCGTACCGGCCTTCCTCGCCTTCCTGGCGGTGTTCTACTTGATGGTGGTGAAGCCGCCACTCTGACGCCCTCGCCTCTCTGACGCGCTCTACGGTGTCGCCTGCCGCAGGGCGGCGAGGAGCAGGCGCCGCTGCAGGCGTTCGCCGAGTCGCCGCGGCGTGGCCAGGTGCATGCGATCCAGCGCGGCCGCCTCGCCCGCCACGGGGCGGCCGGGTCGCACCAGGGCACCGGCCAGCGCCAGCCGCCCGCGCCAGCTCGCGGCCCGCTCCCTGAGCCAGCCCAGCGCGGGCACCAGTTGTTGCTCCACCTCGGTGAAATCGCTGCCGAACGGGTAGCCGGGCACCAGGCCGGCGCGGCGCATCGGTGCCAGTGCCTCGCGCAGGCACTCGGGCCGGTGCCGGCGCCATGCCTCGGGAATGCGGAAATCCGGCGCGAGCTTGCCGTGCGCCTTGGCCTCGGCCGCCAGCGCATCCAGAAAGCGCGCATCGCAGATCGACAGCATCGCCTCGATGCACTCGCTGTCGCTCTTGCCGCGCAGGTCGGCCACGCCGTACTCGGTCACCACCAGGTCGCGGAGATGGCGCGGAATGGTGGTGTGGCCGTAGTTCCAGCGGATGTTGGTGCGCACCTCGCCGCGTTCGCGGCGGGTCGCGCGCAGCAGCAGCACCGAGCGGCCGTCCTCCAGCTCGTGGGCCATCGCCACGAAGTTGTACTGGCCGCCGACGCCACTCACCACCTGGCCGTCCTCCAGCGCATCGGAAACCGCCGCACCCAGCAGCGTGGCCATCATGCAGGTGTTGAAGAAGCGCGCGCCGCGCCGCTGCAGTGCCGCCAGTGCCTGATGGTCGCCGTAGAGCTGGTTGACGTTGGAGACCGGGCACATGTCGATCGCGTCCGGGTCGGCCGCTTCGGTCGCGGCCAGCCATTCGTACAGCTCCCGGCTGCCGAGGAAGAAGGCGCCGCGCAGGTAGTGCCCGCCGGGCGTGGCCGGATTCAGCCGGCCGGCGGCCGACGCGCGCTCCAGTGCCAGGTTGTCCCAGCTGCGGCGCCTGAGGATGCCGGCCCGCGCCAGGTGCATGAAGCCGTCCATCACCATTTCGCTGGCGCCGTACAGGCCGGTGGCGAAAGGCGTGGTACCGCCGATGCGCCCGGCCAGCGCCCGGGTCGCGCCGGTGCCGTCGAGCACACGCAGCGCCTCGCGCCAGGCGGCGTTGGCCTGCTGGCGCAACAGCAGGGACTTCACCAGCGCATCGGACAGCGCACCGATGCCGATCTGCAGGCAGCCGCCGTCCCTGACCAGGGCGCTGGCATGCAGCCCCAGCGCGTACTCGGCCAGGCCCACCGCCGGTCGTGGCAGCGCGAACAGGGGTGGTTGGCGCGGCGGCGCGAGTTCCAGGTCGAAGAAGTCCGCGCCGACCTCCGCGTGGCCGCTGAGGTAGGGCAGGTCCGGATGGACCACCGCCACGCACAGTGGCCGCCGCTTGCCCACCCGCTTGCAGCGGGCCAGGAAGTCGAGCGTGAGGTCGGGATTGCTCGACAGGCTGTAGCGCGCCCCATCGGGCGTTTCCCGGCGGGCAACCAGTTGCACCAGCAGGTTCACGTCCTGCTCCGCGAGGTCGCGCGCCACGTGCGTGTAGTTCTGGCTGATGTAGTCGCGCTGCGCTCGCGGCGCATGCAGCAGCGCCCCCGACTGCAGGTAGAACTCGTGCACCGCCACGTTGCCCGGCAGCGCGTGGCGCGCCTCGGCCAGGGCGTACTCCGGGTCCTCGTAGCCGGCGCCGAAGTGGCGCTCCAGGAAGGGGCCCAGGAAGCGCGCCTCCAGGCCGGGCCGGGGCTGCGGCCGGGTCAGCGACAGTGCCGTGTAGAGCGTCATCGTGCGGGCCCGGTCCGCCACGGTGAGCCGGTACAGCGCGTTGAGCAGGCCATGCGGCTTGCCCAGGCCGAGCGGTGCGGCCACGCGCAGGTGCGGTCCCAGCCGCTCGGCGATCAGCCTTGCGCAGGCGGCGGTGTCGTCGAGGCGAGGCGCGGACGGCATGCGCGGATCATGGCAGAAGCCGGGGCGCGGGCGCACATGCCGGCGACGCGGCGGCGCGTCGGCTTGCCCTACACTCGCCGCATGGCATCGACCCCGCTGATCCCGTCGGCACCGAGCCGGTTCCTGGCCGAGCAGGCCTTGAGCCGGGCCGCCGGCGCGCCCCTGCTGGGGGGCAATGCGATCGAGCTGCTGATCGACGCCGCGGCGCACTACGAGGCGTGGCTGGCGGCGATCCGCGGCGCGCGCCAGCGGGTGCTGCTGGAGAACTACCTGATCAGCGACGACGAGGTCGGCCGCGCCTTTCGCGACGCCCTGGTCGAACGCGCCCGCGCCGGTGTCACGGTGGCGGTGGTGTACGACTGGCTGGGTTGCCTGGGCCAGTCCGGCTCCGCCTTCTGGCAACCCTTGCGCCGCGCCGGCGGCGAGGTGCGGGTGTTCAACCCACCGCAACTGGGCAAGCCGTTCGGCTGGATCACCCGCGACCATCGCAAGCTGCTGGTGGTCGACGGCCAGCTCGGCTTCCTTTCCGGGGTGTGCATCAGCGCGCGCTGGCTCGGCGATGCGCGGCGTGGCGTGCCACCCTGGCGAGACACCGGCGTCGCGCTGCGCGGGCCGGCGGTCGCCGAGCTGGAACTGGCCTTCGCGCAGAGCTGGGCCAGCCTCGGCACGCCGCTCGACCTGACGTCACCGGCGGTGGAGGCCCAGGCCGGCACCATCGCCTTGCGGGTGATCGCCACCCAGCCGGCCACCGCGGGCATGTACCGGCTCGACCAGCAGGTTGCGGCGATGGCGCGCCGCACGCTGTGGATCACCGACGCCTACTTCGTCGGCATGGCGCCGTACGTGCAGGCGCTGGCGTCGGCCGCGCGCGACGGCGTCGACGTGCGGCTGCTGGTGCCCGGCACCAGCGACATCCCGCTGGTCGCCGGCATGTCGCGCTCGGGCTACCGGCCGCTGCTCAAGGCCGGCATCCGCGTGTTCGAGTGGAACGGCTCGATGCTGCACGCCAAGACCGCAGTGGCCGACGGCCAGTGGGCGCGGGTGGGCTCGTCCAACCTCAATATCGCCAGTTGGCTGGGCAACCGCGAGATCGATGTGGCGGTGGAAGACGCCGGCTTCGCGCGCCGGCTGGCCGAGCAGTACGAGCGCGACCTGGCCAACGCCACCGAGATCGTGCTCGCCCCGCGCCGGCGCCGCCCGCACCTGGCGCGGGTGCAGAGCAGCACCGAGCGTCCGCCGCGGCCGAAGCGCCCCGGCGGCAGTTCCAGCCGCGCCGCGGCCGGCGCGCTGCGCATCGCCAACACGGTCGGCGCGGCGCTGACCGACCGCCGCGTGCTGGGGGACACCGCGCGCGGGCCGCTGCTGGTCGGCATCGCCGTGCTGGCGCTGCTGGCCGCCGTCGCCCTGGTCTGGCCGAAAGTGGTGAGCTGGCCGATCGCCACGCTCTCGGCCTGGTTCGCGCTCAACCTGGCCATCCGCGTATGGCGCCTGCGCCGGCGCGGGGACGGCTGACCCGCGCCGGTAGGAGCGGGCCTGCTTGCGATCCCGCAGGCGACGAGCCGGCCATGTCTCGCGTGACGGAACGCAGCTGCATCGCGAGCAAGCTCTCCCCGGATGGCCCCGGACCGCGAAAGGTCAGGCAATGCTTGCAGTTTGTTCGCCAAGCGCATGTTCGTTCAGCGCTTCGTGCTAGGCTCGACGGCCCATGCACAGCTTCGACGACCGCCCGGCGCCCCCGCGCACCGTCCTCACCCCGAGCACCCTCAACCGGCTGGTGCGCGGGCTGCTGGAGGACGCGCTGCCGCTGGTCTGGATCGAGGGTGAGCTGTGCAACGTCTCGCGCCCGGCATCCGGCCACCTGTACTTCACCCTGAAGGATGCCGGCGCCCAGGTACGCGCCGCCATGTTCAAGCCCAAGAGCGGCTGGCTGCGCTTCCGCCCCGCCGACGGCATGCACGTGCTGGTACGGGCGCGGGTCGGGCTGTACGAGCCGCGCGGCGAGTTCCAGCTGGTCGCCGAGCACATGGAACTGGCCGGCGAAGGCGCGCTGCGGCGGCAGTTCGAGCAGCTCAAGGCGCGGCTCGATGCGGAGGGTCTGTTCGCCCCTTCGCGCAAGCGGCCCCTGCCCCGCTACGCCCGCCGCATCGGCGTGATCACCTCGGCCACCGGAGCGGCGATCCGCGACGTGCTGAGCGTGCTGCGCCGCCGCTGGCCGCTGGTCGAGGTGGAGCTGCTTCCGGTGCCGGTGCAGGGCCGCGAGGCGCCGCCCGCGATCGTGGCGATGCTGCGCAAGGCCTCGGCGGCCGCCCGCCACGACGTGCTGCTCTTGACCCGCGGCGGCGGCTCGCTGGAGGACCTGATGGCCTTCAACGACGAGGCGGTCGCCCGCGCCGTCCACGCCAGCGCCGTGCCGGTGGTGTGCGCGGTGGGCCACGAGATCGACTTCTCGATCGCCGACTTCGCGGCGGACCTTCGCGCCGCCACGCCATCGGCGGCCGCCGAACTGCTGGTGCCCGACGGCGAGGCGCTGCGCCGGCACCTCGGCCAGCTCGCGCACCGGCTGCAACAGTTGCAGCGCCGGCGCCTGCAGGCGCAGGTCCAGCGCGTCGACCACCTGTTGGCGCGCCTGCAGGCGCAGCGCCCGCAGGCGCGGCTGGCCCGCGACCGCGAGCGGCTGGTGCAGCTGCACCGGCGCCTGCACGCCGCGCTGCGCGAACAGGCCCGCCTGCGCGCCGCGCGCCTGGAGCGGCTGCACGCACGGCTGCTGGCGCAGCACCCGCGCCAGCGGCTGCAACTGCTGCACCGACGCCTGGCCGAGCGCCAGCGCTCGCTGGAACAATGCATGAGCCACCGCCTGGAACGCGCCCGCCTGAACCTGCGCCAGGCCGCGCGCGCGCTGCAGGCGGTCAGCCCGCTCGCCACGCTGGAACGCGGCTATGCCATCGTGTTCGATGCCCAGGGACACGTGCTGCGTGCCGCCAGGGACGCCCCGCCCGGCACGCCGCTGCGGGCGCGCCTGGCCGAGGGCGAACTGGCGCTGCGCGTCACCGACGGCACCGACGAGCCCCGGTAGCTCCTTTGCACACCCCGGCAACGTGGCTGGCGGCAGGCTGCGGCCGATCGCCTGGAGACGGACCCATGCTCGACAAGACCTATCCCTATTACCTCGCCAACCGCCCGCAGCAGCCCAACGCCGACCTGGAGGTCCGCGACAAGTACAGCGGCAAGGTGGCCACCCGCGTGGCGGTACCCGACGCGCGGGCGATCGAGAAGGCGATCGCCGCCGCGTCCAGAGCTGCCGCGCCGATGCGCGCGTTCAAGCCGTGGGCGCGCCAGGCGGTGCTGGAGCATTGCGTGGCGCGCTTCACCGAGCGCCGCGACGAGCTGGCGATGGCGCTGTGCATCGAGGCCGGCAAGCCGATCAAGGATGCCGCCGGCGAGGTCACCCGGCTGATCGAGACCTTCCGCATTGCCGCCGCCGAGGCCGTGCGCATCGATGGCCAGACGCTCACCCTCGAGCTGGCGCCGCGGCTGGACGGCTATCACGGCTACACCCGGCGCGTGCCGATCGGCCCGGTCTCGTTCATCACGCCGTTCAACTTCCCGCTCAACCTGGTCGCGCACAAGGTGGCGCCCGCGATCGCCGCCGGCTGCCCGTTCGTGCTCAAGCCGTCCGAGAGGACCCCCATCGGCGCGCTGATCATCGGCCAGGTGCTGGCGGAGACCGACCTGCCGCGGGGGGCCTTCTCGATCCTGCCGGTGGACGGCCGGCACGCCGCGCCGCTGGTCGAGGACGAGCGCTTCAAGCTGCTCTCCTTCACCGGCGGGCAGGTCGGCTGGGACCTCAAGGCGCGCGCCGGGCGCAAGAAGGTGGTGCTGGAGCTGGGCGGCAATGCGGCCTGCATCGTGGACGATGACCAGGGCGACAAGCTCGACGCCATCGTCGAGCGGCTGGTGTTCGGCGCGTTCTACCAGTCCGGCCAGAGCTGCATCGGCGTGCAGCGCATCTACGCGCATGCGTCGATCTACGAGGCGCTGAAGAAGAAGCTGGTCGCCGCCACCAGGAAGCTCAAGGCCGGCGACCCGAAAAAGAAGGACGTGTTCATCGGACCGATGATCGACGAGGCCGCCGCCGAGCGCCTGCACGGCTGGATCGAGGAAGCGCGCCAGGCCGGCGCCACGCTGCTGTGCGGCGGCCGGCGCCAGGGCAACATGCTGGAGGCGACGCTGATGGAGAACGTGCCGCGCGACGCCAAGGCGAACTGTCTGGAAGCCTTCGGCCCGTTCGCCCTGCTCGCGCCGTTCGACGATTTCGACCAGGCGATCGCGCTGGTCAACGACTCCGACTACGGCCTGCAGGCCGGCATCTTCACCGACCGCCTTGAACATGCCATGCGCGCCTGGGACGAGCTCGAGCAGGGCGGCGTGATCGTCAACGACATCCCCAGCTTCCGCGTCGACAACATGCCCTACGGCGGCATCAAGCGTTCCGGCTTCGGCCGCGAGGGCGTGCGCTGCGCGATCGAAGACATGACCGAGGTGCGCCTGATGGTGATGCGGCGCCCGGCCTGACGCGGGAACCGGTGCGGGTCCCTGCTCAGTCGCCCGGCGGCCCGGCGCCATCCAGCGACGGGTTCAGGTGCTCGCGCCAGGCGTACCACTGGTAGAGGAGCATGCCGACGCATTCGTGCAGCGCGGCGTTGGTGGCATAGATGTTGTACACGGTCGGCAGCGGCGACCATACGCCCCGCAGGTAATCGGCACGCACGGGCGTGACCGCGATGCCGAAGCGCTGGAACGCGTACGCGGCGCGACGCAGATGGTGCGCCGAAGTCACCAGCCAGACGCGGTCGGCACCGATGCGCGCCAACGGTTCGCGCGCGAACTGCGCGTTCTGCCAGGTGGTGTGGCTGCGCGACTCGAGCACCTGGTCCGCGGCCGGCACGCCGAGCCGTTCCAGCGTACGCCGGTAGGTGCGCGACAGCGGTTCGCCGGTGGCCAGCGCATCGCCACCGCTCACCAGCACCGTGCAGCGCACCCCGGCGGCACGACAGTCGCGATACAGCGCGACCGTCTCGGCGATGCGCGAGTACGCGGACTGCCCCGGCTCGAGCGGACCGCCGGGTGGGTAGGTGACACCGGCGGTGAGCAGCACGATGGCGTTGGAGGGAGCCCAGTCCAGTGCGGGGCGATGCGCATAGGGGGCCTGCCACCAGCGCAACAGCAGCTTCGGCACCGGCCCGCAACCGATTGCGAAGATCGCCACGACGGTGAGGATCACGACCACCCGCTGCAATCGCCGCCATCCCCGGCGGCCGGCCAGCCAGGCACAGGCGAGCAACGCGAGCAGCAGGCGGATGATCATCGGCGATCCTCGTGCAGGGAGCGGGCCCGGCATTATGCCGGGCCGAAGCTGAGCGCCACGCGCACGCCGGTGGCCGGGGCGACCTGCATGCGGGCCGCCTGCTACCCTTTTCCCAGCACACACAGGGAAATGCGACATGACCACGGTCGTCTTCGTGCACGGCTGGAGCGTCACCAGCACCGCGACCTACGGCGCCATGCCGCAACGCGTGCAGGAAGCCGCCTCGGCGGCCGGCCTGCCGCTGATCCTGCGCGACCTCTGGCTCTCGGAGTACGTGAGCTTCGACGATACGGTCACCATGGGCGACCTGGTGCGCGCCTTCGACCGCGCGCTGCGCGACCTGCACCTCGCGACCGGCAGCTTCGCCTGCATCACCCACTCCACCGGCGGACCGGTCGTGCGCGAGTGGCTGCGCGCGCAGCGGGACAAGCCCGGCAGCTACAGCACCATCCGCCTGAGCCATCTGGTGATGCTGGCGCCGGCCAACTTCGGCTCCGCCCTGGCCAAGCTCGGCAAGGGCACGCTCGGCCGGCTCAAGGCCTGGTTCGACGGCGTGGAACCGGGCCGGCGCATCCTCGACTGGCTGGAGCTGGGTAGCGCCGCGTCGCTCTCGCTCAACCTGGACCACATCCACGGCACCGATCCTGCAGCGCACGGCCAGTACCAGTTCGTGCTGACCGGCGACCGTCCGGACCGCTCGCTCTACGACCACCTCAACAGCTACACCGGCGAGGATGGTTCCGACGGCGTGGTGCGCATCGCTTCGGCCAACCTCAACGCACGCCACGCCGTGCTGGCCGTGCCCGGCGGCAGTCGCGGCGCCACGGCCGACGGCCTCTCGCTCAGCCTGCTGCGTGGCCCGCGTTGCGCCTTCAAGCTGATCGCCGGCGCCTCGCACTCGGGACACGACCAGGGCATCCTCGCCGCCGCCGCGCCGGCCACGGTGGACGCCATCGTGCGCTGCCTGCGGGTGAACGACGCGGCCGCCTACGCCGCCCTGTGCGACGCCTTCGACGCCGAGAACCGCGCGCGCGACGCGGACAAGGTGGAGCTGGAACCGGTCGGGCCGTTCGCCCCGCGCGTGCACATCCACGACCCGCGCAGCATGCTGGTGCTGCGTCTGACCGATGAATCGGGCGAGCCGCTGATCGGCGCCGGCTTCCTGTTCACCGCCGGCCCGGAAGCGAGCCTGGACCAGTTGCCTGCCGGCTTCCTCAGCGACCGCCAGGCGAACTCGGCCGACCCGTGCACCATCACGCTGTTCCTCAACCATGCCCTGCTCGCCGGCGACGCGCGCGTTCCCGACCCGCGCAACCCGCGCCGGACACTGCGACCGGTCGTGGCCAGCCACCGCCCCTATGGCGCGCGGGTGCAGCCGGCCGACCTCACCGGCCTGGTGCATCACGCGCTGGCGGCCAGCGCCGCCGACGAGGACCTGTTCGCCCTCTTCGGTCCCCACGAAACCACCGTGCTGGACGTGGTACTGCCGCGCAAGGTGCACCAGGGCGTGTTCCGCCTCACCCAGGAGCTCGCCCCGCAGGATTTCCGCCATCCGGATCCGGGCCCGGTGATCGCCGGCTGAGGCCGGCGGCCGCGCGGGCCACGTCCCCGCGTGCTAACGTGCGTGGTCCCGTTCCACGTCGCCGCGCATGTCCGAGCCCCTGTCCGTCCTCGCCGCCGCCTGCCGGCACGCGCAGGACGTCCGCAAGAGCCGCTTCCTCGCGCAGGCCGCACCGGTGGACACGCCGGAACACGCGCTGGCGTTCCTGCGGCAGGTGGCCGACCCCGCGGCCACGCACAACTGCTGGGCCTACCGCATCGGCCAGGACTACCGCTTCCATGACGATGGCGAACCCGGCGGTACCGCGGGCCGACCGATCCTGCAGGCGATCGAAGGCGCGGGCATCGACCGGGCGATGGTGGTGGTCACGCGCTGGTACGGCGGCATCAAGCTCGGTGCCGGGGGCCTGGTGCGCGCCTACGGCGGTACCGCGGCCGAATGCCTGCGGCTGGCCGAGCGCGTGCCGCTGGTGGCGATGGCCCGGCTGGCGGTGCGCTGCGCGTTCGCCGATCTCGCCCTGCTCAAGTCGCGCTGCGCGTCCTGGCAAGCCCGCGTGGAGAGCGAGCGCTTCGAGGCGGACGGAGCGCTGCTGGAGTTGCAACTGCCCGCCGCGCATGCCGGCGAAGCGCAGGCGCGCATCCTGGATCTCACCCGCGGCCGGGGCGAGGTGCGGCGCCTGGACTGACGCGGGCGCCGCATCGCGTCGCAACGTCCGGCTCGATCACGCTATGCTCCCGCAGCGGCCGAGGGGGAACCCGGCCGCAGGGGGCGCGTCGGTGGTCGGCGCGCGGGGGACCAATCAAGACGGAATCCATACCACGTGACAGCCCAGACCCAAGGCGCCGGCCGGCGCACCGAACTGACCTTGCGCGGCGTGATCATCGGCGTCGTCATCACCGTCGTCTTCACCGCCGCGAACGTGTTTTTCGGCCTCAAGGCCGGCCTCACCTTCGCCACCTCGATCCCGGCCGCGGTGATCTCGATGGCGCTGCTGCGGACCTTCCGCAACGCGACCATCCAGGAAAACAACATCGTGCAGACGATCGCCTCGGCGGCGGGCACGCTGTCGTCGATCATCTTCGTGCTGCCCGGCATGATCATGATCGGCTGGTGGACGGGCTTCCCGTTCTGGCTGTCCTTCGCGGTGTGCGCGCTCGGCGGCGTGCTCGGCGTGATGTACTCGATCCCGCTGCGCCGCGCGCTGGTGACCACCTCCGACCTGCCCTACCCCGAGGGCGTGGCCTGCGCCGAGGTGCTCAAGGTGGGCAGCGGCGAGATCGGCGCCGACCCGGCCGAAGGTCGCGCCGGCCTGCTCTCGGTGGTGTGGGGCGCGATCGTTTCGGCGGTGTTCGCCATCGTGGTCGCGACCCAGGTGTTCGCCGCCGACGTGGCCCGCTATTTCCGCATCGGCGACCGCGGCGCGGCGAGCGGCTTCGACTTCAACCTGTCCTTCGCCCTGTTCGCGATCGGCCACCTGGTCGGCCTGTCGGTCGGCATCGCCATGCTGGTCGGCGCAGTGATCGGCTGGGGTTGGGGCGTACCCTACTACTCGCTGCTGACGCACGACCTGACCACCGCCGCGGCCGACCTGGCGCAGTCCACCTGGAGCCACAAGGTGCGCTTCATCGGCGCGGGCGCGATCGGCGTGTCGGCGATCTGGACCCTGGCCAAGCTGGTCAAGCCGGTGATCGGCGGCCTGACCTCGGCGATGGCGGCCTCCCGCGTGCGCAAGGCCGGCAAGGCCGAGAGCCTGCCGCGCACCGAGCAGGACATCCCGATCGGCATCGTCGGCCTGGTCACGCTGGCCTGCTTCGTGCCGATCGCCTGGCTGCTGGGCTACTTCGGCTCGATCAGCGGGCTGGGCGACCACGTGGCCGTGCTGGCCATCGGTGGCGTCGCGTTCGTGGTGCTGATGGGCTTCTTCGTGTCCACCGTCTGCGGCTACATGGCCGGCTTGATCGGCTCGTCGAACAGCCCGCTGTCGGGCGTGGGCATCCTGGTGGTGATCTGCGCGGCGCTGCTGCTGGTGGCGGGCGTCAAGCCCTACCTCCCGCCGGAGGCGGGCAAGGCGCTGGTGGCCTTCTCGCTGTTCATCACCTCGGTGGTGTTCACGGTGGCGGCGATCGCCAACAACAACCTGCAGGACCTGAAGACCGGCCAGCTGGTCGACGCCACGCCGTGGCGCCAGCAGGTCGCGCTGGTGATCGGCGTGATCGCCGGCGCGGCGGTGATTCCGCCGGTGCTCGACCTGCTGAACAAGGCCTACGGTTTCGTCGGCGTGGCCGGCGCGGGCGCGCACGCGCTGCCGGCGCCGCAGGCGGGCCTGATCTCCGCACTGGCGCAGGGCGTGATCACCGGCAACATCGACTGGAGCCTGATCCGCATCGGCGGGTTGATCGGCATCGGCATCATCGCGCTGGACGAGGTCCTGGCCCGCACCACCCGTCACATGCGGCTGCCGCCGCTGGCCGTGGGCCTGGGCATCTACCTGCCCACCACCAGCACGCTGATGGTGGTGGTCGGCTCGATCGTCGGCTGGTTCTACGATCGCCGCGCCGACCGCACGCCCAAGCCGGAAACCACCAAGCAGCTCGGCGTACTACTGGCCTCGGGCCTGATCGTGGGCGAGAGCGTGATCGGCGTCGCGATCGCCTTCATCGTCGGCCTGTCCGGCAAGGCGACCCCGCTGGCGCTGGTCGGGCCGGGCTTCGCCGAGGCGGCGATCGTGATCGGCGGCCTGGCCTTCGCGGCCGTGGTGTACGGCATGTACCGCTGGGTCTGGCGCATGGCGCAGACCAGCGAGGCCTGAGCGCGCTCGCCAGGAAATCACGGGGCGCCTGGGCGCCCCGTTTTCTTTTCGGCCGGGCGCCCCCATCTGGACCTGCGACTCCTCTCCGGTCAGGCCCATGAGCGACACCTCCGCACGCGACGCCCGCCCCGCCCGCCGCATCGGCCCGCTGCGCCAGCTGTGGCCCTTCCTCAAGCCGCACAAGGCGTTGGCGATCGGCTGGCTGGTGTTCCTGGCGCTGTCCTCGGGCTCGACCCTGGTGCTGCCGATGGCGGTCCGCCACATGATCGACGCCGGCTTCGGCCACGCCAGCCGCGAGACCCTGGACCGCACCTTCCTCGGCCTGTTCGGCGTGGCGCTGGTGCTCGCCTTCGCCACGGCCGCCCGCTACTTCTGCATCACCCTGCTGGGCGAGCGCTCGCTCGCGGCGCTGCGGACCAAGCTGTATGCACACGTGATCCGCCTGGACGTAGGCTTCTTCGAGCGCTCGCGCGTGGGCGAACTGATCTCGCGTCTGGGCACCGACACTGAAGTCGTCCAGGCGCTGATCGGCTCCGGCATCTCCGTCGCCCTGCGCAGCGCCGTGATGCTGCTCGGCGCCAGCGCCATGATGGTGTGGACCAGTCCGCGCCTGGCCGGCCTCACCGCGCTGGTGATTCCCGCGGTGATGCTGCCGATCCTGGTGTTCGGCCGACGCGTGCAGAAGCTCTCGCGCGCCAGCCAGGACCGCCTGGCCGACGCCGCGGCGATCGCCAACGAGACGCTCAACGCGGCGCCCGCGGTCAAGGCCTATGCGCGCGAGGACATCGAGAGCATCCGCTACGGCAGCGCCATCCTGTGCGCGCTTGAAAGCGCCCGCCGCCGCATCGGCATGCGCGCCCTGCTCACGGCGGCGGTGATCGTGCTGTTCTTCGGCGCTATCACGCTGGTGCTGTGGATGGGTGCGCGCGACGTGGTGGCCGGCTCGCTCGACCCCGGCGTGCTCGGCCAGTTCGTGCTGTACGCGGTGTTCGCCGCCGGTTCGGTGGCGGGCCTGTCGGAGGTGTGGGGCGACGTGCTGCGCGCCGCCGGCGCGATGGAACGCATCGGCGAGCTGTTCGCCGAACGGGCGCAGATCGCCGACCCGGCGCAGCCGCTGGCGCTGCTTCGACCGGTGCGCGGCGCGCTGCGCTTCGAGCACGTGGGCTTCCACTACCCCACGCGGCCGGACGCGCCGGCGCTGCACGACTTCACGCTCGACATCCGCCCCGGCGAAACCGTGGCGCTGGTCGGTCCCTCCGGCGCCGGCAAGAGCACCGTGTTCGCGCTGCTGCTGCGCTTCTACGACCCCCAGCGCGGCGCCATCCGCCTCGACGGCATGGACCTGCGCGCGCTGTCGCTGCCCGAGCTGCGCGGCGCGATCGCGCTGGTGCCGCAGGAAACGGTGATCTTCGCCGGCAGCGCGGCCGACAACATCCGCTTCGGCCGCCAGGACGCCACCGACGAGGAGGTCCGCGAAGCCGCCCGTGCCGCCGAGGCGCACGAGTTCATCAGCGCGCTGGCCGACGGCTACGGCGCCGAGCTGGGCGAGCGTGGCGTGCGCCTCTCCGGCGGCCAGCGCCAGCGCATCGCCATCGCCCGCGCGATCCTGCGCGACGCGCCGCTGCTGTTGCTGGACGAGGCCACCTCCGCGCTCGACGCGCAATCGGAGGCGGCCATCCAGCAGGCCCTCGAACGGCTGGAAAAGGGCCGCACCACGCTGGTCATCGCCCACCGCCTGGCCACCGTGCAGCGCGTCGACCGCATCGTGGTGATGGACGGCGGGCGCATCGTGGCGCAGGGCACGCACGAAAGCCTGCTCGCCGAGGGCGGGCTGTACGCGGAGCTGGCGCGGCTGCAGTTCGTCGCGTAACCGCCAACCCGTTCGCCCGAACGTAGGTCCGCGAGGGCCGAAGCATCGCCGAGGCAGGCAAACGGCTTCCTCATCAGCCCTACCGTTCTCCGGCGCTGCAAAGAAGGGCCGATGCGGGTTTTGCGCCCCTCCGGGGAGGGCCGGGATGGCGCAGCGCGTTGCCCGTGCGGGCGCCATTGCCGCCAACTTGACGTGCGCGACCTTAGCGTCGTCGCGTGCGCGATCCGCTGCTCCAGCCCCGCCCGGAAGGCCTGTACTGCCCCGCCGGCGGCTTCTACATCGATCCGGCCGAGCCGGTGGCGCAGGCCGTGGTCACGCATGCGCATGGCGACCATGCGCGACAGGGCAACGCGCGCTACCACGTGGCGCGCGCCGGCCTGGCCTTGATGCGCGAGCGGCTGGGCGACCCGGCGGCGATCGAGGCCTACGACTACGGCCAACCGTTCTTGTTGGGCGAGGTGAGGGTGTCGCTGCATCCCTCCGGCCACATGCTGGGTTCGGCCCAGGTGCGGATGGAACACGAAGGTCGGGTGGCGGTCGTCTCGGGTGACTACAAGCGCGAACCGGACCCCACCTGCGCTCCGTTCGAGCCGGTGCCGTGCGACGTGTTCGTTACCGAATCGACCTTCGCGTGGCCGGTGTACCGCTGGCCGCCGATGGCGCAGGTGCTCGACGAACTGCTCGCCTGGTGGGACGACTGCGCGCGGCGCCGGGTTCCGGCCGTGCTGTTCTGCTATGCGCTGGGCAAGGCGCAGCGCCTGCTCGCCGAGATGGCTTCGCGCGTCGATCGGCTGGTGTACCTGCACGGCGCGATGCTGCGCCTGGTCGAGCTTTACCGGGAAGCGGGCGTGGCGATGCCGCCCACGCGGCCGCTGGCGGAAGACGCGCGCGGCGCGGCGCTCGCCGGGGAGCTGGTCCTTGCGCCGCCGTACGCCGCCGGCTCGCCCTGGATGCGGCGTTTTCCCAATGCCTCGACCGCGTTCGCGTCCGGCTGGATGCGGATCCGCGGCAACCGTCGCCGGCGCGGGTTCGACCGCGGCTTCGTGGTCTCCGATCACGCGGACTGGGGCGGCCTGTTGCGCACGGTCGCGCAGAGCGGCGCCAAGCGCGTCTACGTCACCCACGGCGACGGCGATGTCCTGGTGCGCTACCTGCGCGAGCAGGGCTACGACGCCCAGCCACTGGCCGTGCTGGAGGCCGGCTGATGCGCCGCTTCGCCGCGCTCTACGCCGCGCTCGACCGTACCAGTGCGACCTCGGCCAAGCGCGACGCCATCGCCGCCTACCTGCACGACGCGCCGCCGGCCGACGCGGCATGGGCCGTCTACGTGCTGGGCGGCGGCAAGCTGCGCCGGCTGGCGAGCGTGACCGAACTGCGCCAGGCCACGCAGCAGGCGACCGGCCTGCGCGACTGGCTGATCGACGAGAGCTACGCGCACGTCGGCGATCTGGCCGAAGCGATCGCGCTGCTGCTGCCACCTGCCACGGAGCCGGGCGACGACGTGCCGCTGCACGCCTGGATGCAGGAGCGCCTGCCGACGCTCGCCCGGCTCGACCCGGCCGGGCGCGTGGAGCAGCTGCAGGCGTGGTGGCGCACGCTGCCCGGCGACGAGGTGTTCCTGCTCAACAAGCTGATCACCGGCGCGCTGCGCGTAGGGGTATCGCAGCGACTGGTGGTGCAGGCGCTGGCGCTGTGGTCGCAGTTGCCCACCGACCTGATCGCCCACCGGCTCAGCGGCGACTGGACGCCCAGCGCCCCCTCGCTCGCCGCGCTGACCCGGCCGGCCGAGGACGACGCCCACCGCGAGCATCGTCCCTACCCGTTCTTCCTGGCATCGCCGCTGGAGGTGCCGGTGGAGAGCCTGGGCGAGCGCAGCGAGTGGCTGGCCGAGTGGAAATGGGACGGCATCCGCGCCCAACTGATGCGCCGGGGCGCGGAAGCGCGGCTGTGGTCGCGCGGCGAGGAGCGGCTCGACGGGCGGTTTCCGGAAATCGAACGGGCCGCCTGTGGGTTGCCCGCCGGCTGCGTGCTCGACGGCGAGATTCTCGCCTGGGACGACGCGGCCGGGGCGCCGCGGCCGTTTACCGCGCTCCAAAAGCGCATCGGCAAGCTCAAGCCGGGTCCGAAGCTGCTGGCCGAGACCCCGGTGCGCTTCATGGCCTACGACCTGCTGGAGTTCGAGGGCACGGACCTGCGCGAACGGCCCCTGCACGAGCGACGCGCGCGCCTCGCCGCCCTGCTGGCGGACGCACCTCGCGAGCTCCTGCTCTCACCCTCCGCCGACGCCGCGGACTGGGCCGGCCTCGCACAGTTGCGCGGGAGTTCGCGCGAGCGCCGCACTGAAGGCCTGATGCTCAAGCGCCTGGATTCGCCCTACCGGGTCGGGCGCAAGCGTGGCGACTGGTGGAAATGGAAGGTCGACCCCTACACCCTGGATGCGGTGCTGATCTATGCCCAGTCCGGCCACGGCCGACGCGCCGGCCTGTTCACCGACTACACCTTCGGTGTGTGGGACCGCGGCCACCTGGTGCCGGTGGCCAAGGCGTACTCGGGGCTGGACGATGCCGAGATCGGCGAGCTCGATGCATGGATCCGCACGCACACGCTCGAGCGCTTCGGCCCGGTGCGCTCGGTCGAGCCGGTGCACGTGTTCGAGCTGGCCTACGAGGCGATCCAGCGCTCCGGCCGGCACAAGTCCGGCGTGGCCGTGCGCTTTCCGCGCATCCTGCGCTGGCGTCGCGACCTGGCCATCCGCGATGCCGACCGGCTGGACGACCTGCGGCGCCTGGCCGGGGGATGAGCCGGGCGAGAGGCATCGCGAGTTAGTCGCTCCTACGCGGGAGTGTCGACGGCGTGCGGCGCCCGGAATCGCGAACCGGCAGGGCGATCGGGCGGGCCGCCGCCCGCAATGCCCACAGCCGCGCCCCGCCGTAGGGGCGAGCGTGCTCGCGATGCTCCTTGTGTCGCCCCCCGGAGACCAGCGCCCCGCAAGCAGGCCCGCCGCCACGGCGAGCCAATGCCCGCTCAGAAACGCACGAGCAGGATCAGCGCGATGCAGAGCGCGAGCACGGCGGCGGTGGCGATCAGCCACCACACCTCGCCGCGCGGGCCGGCTTCGTCCTCCGGGAGCCGCTCCGGAGCGGATGCGGGCGGCGTGCCCGAAGGAGACGGCGACAGGCCCGGCGCGTCGACGACGAAGCGGTGCATGGCGATGCCCAGCTGGTCGCCCGGGCGCAACGCCGCCTCTTCCACTGCCCAGCCGTTGAGGCGCAGCGGGTAGCGTGCCGGGGTCGGCCCGGCCGCCACGCGCAGCTCGCCGTCCCGCCAGAAGAGGGTCAGCGTGGCCGAGCCCGCCTGCGGCAGCTCCAGCGGCTGGTCGCCACGCGGGCCACCGAAAGTCAGCCGCTCGCGCAGCGGGAACACGCGCCCCGACAGCGGCCCGGCCACCGCGCGCAGCGCCGTGGTGCAGTCGCTGCCGTCGGAGCGCGTCAGCGGCGCGCGCGCAGCGGGCGGCTCGTCCGCGCACAGCAGCATGCGGCAATCACCCAGGCTGAGGATGTCGCCGGCACGCAGCAATGCGCGTTCGCGCACGGGGCGCGCGTTGACGTAGACGCGTCCAGCCCCCGGCAGCACATCCAGCACCCAGCCGCGCCGGTCCTGCACGATGCGCAGGTGACGCGCCGCGCCCTGCTGGGCGGACACCACCAGGTCGTTGTCCGCCGCGCTGCCGATGCGCAGCGTGGGGTGCGCCCAGGCAAATGCCTCGCGAGCCGAATTGGGGAACTCGATGCGCATCTGTGGACCGGTCGTGGAACGTCGGGACTCTAGCAGATGCGGGCACCCGCCTAGGCGGTAGCCGCGTAAGATGGAGGGTCCCGCCACGGAGTGCCGCCATGCCCAAGATCGACATCCGCCGTCCGCATACCCTGCCGCAGGACCAGGCCCGCGCCGTCGTCGACAAGGTTGCCGCCCGCATGCGCGAGAAGTTCGACATGCAGAGCCAGTGGCAGGGCAATACGCTGCGCTTCTCCCGCCCCGGCGTGAACGGCGCCATCGCGGTGGCGCCCGAGGCGGTCCACGTCACCGCCGAGCTCGGCCTGATGCTGGCGCCGCTCAAGGGCATGGTGGAGCAGGAAATCCGGCGCAAGCTGGACGAGTATTTCGGCGGGGCCGCCTGAGCATTCTTTGATCGGGCGCGAGGACGTGGCATACTTGGTCGCTTACGCGGCCGCCACGGCCGGGCCCTACACACCGGAACGCATGGCCAAAGACGACGTCATCGAAATGGAAGGCACGGTCCAGGAGACCCTGCCCAACACCATGTTCCGCGTGCAGCTGGAGAACGGGCACGTGATCACCGCCCACATTTCCGGCCGCATGCGCAAGCATTACATCCGCATCCTCACCGGAGACAAGGTCAAGGTGGAAATGACGCCCTACGACCTGACCAAGGGGCGGATCACCTACCGCATGAAGTAACACCCGGATACACGAAAGAAGGCCGCGCAACGCGCGGCCTTTTTCGTGCCCGGGAACCGCCCTGCGCTCCCGGCAGGGCGGCCTTCGTCACCCGACCACGGCCGGCAGCTTCTCCGCCGCCTCGGTGTCCACCTGCAGCTCGCCGTCACGCACGCTCAGGCTCACCTTGCCCCCGTCCGCCAGCTTGCCGAACAGCAGCTCGTCGGCCAGCGCCCGCTTGACCTTCTCCTGGATGACGCGGGCCATCGGCCGCGCGCCCATCTGCGGGTCGAAGCCGTGCTCGGCCAGCCAGCGGCGGGCGTCGGCGCTCACGTCCAGCGCGACGTGCTTGTCGGCCAGCTGGGCCTCCAGCTCGATCAGGAACTTGTCGACCACGCGCAGGATGTGCTCGAAGTCCAGCGGGTGGAACTGGATCACCGCATCCAGACGGTTGCGGAACTCCGGCGTGAACATCTTGCGGATCACCTCCATGGCGTCGGTCGCATGGTCCTGCTTGACGAAGCCGATGCTCCGTCGCGAGGCCTGCTGCGCGCCGGCGTTGGTGGTCATCACCAGGATGACGTTCTTGAAGTTCGCCTCGCGCCCGTTGGTGTCGGTCAGCACGCCGCGGTCCATCACCTGCAGCAGGATGTTGAACACGTCCGGGTGCGCCTTCTCGATCTCGTCCAGCAGCAGCACGGCGTGCGGGTGCTTGGTCACCGCCTCGGTGAGCAGGCCGCCCTGGTCGAAGCCGACATAACCCGGAGGCGCGCCGACCAGGCGCGACACCGAGTGCGCTTCCATGTACTCGGACATGTCGAAGCGGATCATCTCGATGCCCAGTTGCAGCGCCAGCTGCTTGGTCACCTCGGTCTTGCCGACGCCGGTCGGACCGGCCAGCAGGAAGCTGCCGATCGGCTTGGTCGGGTCGGCCAGGCCCGAGCGGGCCATCTTGATCGACGCGGCGAGTGCCTCGATCGCCTGGTCCTGCCCGAACACCACCATCTTGAGGTTGCGCTCGAGGTTGCGCAGCACGTCGCGGTCGGACGCCGACACCTGCTTGGCCGGAATGCGCGCCATCTTGGCCACGATGTACTCGACCTCCGGCACGTCGATGGTGCCCTTGCGCTGGTCCTCGGGCAGCAGGCGCTGGCGCGCGCCGGCCTCGTCGATGACGTCGATGGCCTTGTCCGGCAGCAGGCGGTCGGGAATGTGCTTGACCGACAGGTCCACCGCGGCCTTCAGCGCCTCGTTGGTGTAGGCGACGTTGTGGTGCTCCTCGAAGCGGCTCTTCAGCCCCTTGAGGATCTCGATGCTGTCGGCCACCGACGGCTCGACCACGTCGATCTTCTGGAAGCGGCGGGCCAGCGCGCGGTCCTTCTCGAAGATGCCACGGAACTCCTGGAAGGTGGTCGAACCGATGCAGCGCAGTTCGCCCGAGGCCAGCATCGGCTTGATCAGGTTGGAGGCATCCATGGTGCCGCCCGAGGCGGAGCCGGCTCCAATGATGGTGTGGATCTCGTCGATGAACAGGATCGCGCCCGTCTGCTTCTTCAGCTGGGTGATCACCGCCTTCAGGCGCTTCTCGAAATCACCGCGGTACTTGGTACCGGCGACCAGGGCGCCGAGATCCAGCGACCAGATCACGGCGTTTTCCAGCACCTCGGGCACCTCGCCCTCGACGATGCGCTTGGCCAGGCCCTCGGCCAGCGCGGTCTTGCCCACGCCGGCCTCGCCTACGTAGAGCGGGTTGTTCTTGCGACGACGGCAGAGCACCTGGATGGTGCGCTCGATCTCGTCCTGGCGACCGATCAGCGGATCGATCTTGCCCTCCAGGGCCAGCTCGTTGAGGTTGGTGGCGTACTCGCTGAGCGGGTTGCCCTTGCTGTCGCCGCCCTCTTCGCCCTCGCGCTCGCTGCCGGGCATGCCGGTGCTCGGTTCGTCGCCGATCTTGGCGATGCCGTGCGAGATGTAGTTGACCACGTCCAGGCGCGTGATCTCCTGCTGATGCAGGAAGTAGACGGCGTGCGAGTCCTTTTCGCCGAAGATCGCCACCAGCACGTTGGCGCCGGTGACCTCCTTACGGCCGGAGGACTGCACGTGGTAGACCGCCCGCTGCAGCACGCGCTGGAAGCCGAGCGTCGGCTGGGTGTCGCGCTCGTCCCCGTGCGGCAGCACCGGCACGGTCTCGGCGATGATGCGCTCGAGTTCGGCCGACAACCGCGGCAGGTCCGCGCCGCAGGCACGCAGGGCGCCCAGCGCGGACTGGTTTTCGGTGAGGGCGAGCAACAGGTGCTCCACGGTCATGAATTCGTGGCGCTGCTCGCGGGCCTGCTTGTAGCAATGCCCGATGGTGACTTCGAGATCCTTGCTGAACATCCGGACCTTCTCCGCTGGGTATGCAGGGCGGCTATGCCGCGATGGCTACAAGGTGGGGCCGCTCACAGCTTTTCCATAGTGCACAACAGAGGGTGCTGATGAGTCCGTGAATACTCGTTGACCTGGGTGACCTTGGTCTCGGCCACCTCGCGGGTGAACACGCCGCACACACCCTTGCCGCGGGTATGCACGTGCAGCATCACCTGCACCGCACGCTCCTGGTCCATGCCGAAGAAGCCACGAAGTACCTCCACCACGAAGTCCATGGGAGTGAAATCGTCATTTAGCAGCACAACTTGAAAGAGCGGCGGCCGCGCCAGTTCTGGGCGGCTGGTTTCGACGGCCAGGCCGTGTCCGCTGCCGGGGTCGTGTTCGGGTTCGTGGGCCATGTTCGGTGAGTGCTTGTTGCTGGTACGCAGTATACGCCGCGCCGGATGCAACCCTGGTCGCGGCATCGTGGAAGCTGCGCCTCGTTTAGGTGATGGCACAATGCCGCTTTTCCATCCCCAGCCCTTGCCGATGTCCGATCCTGCCACCGCCCCCGCCGCCCCCTGGCGCCCGCGCGTCACCGTCGCCTGCGTGGTGGTGCGGGGCGAGCGCTACCTGATGGTCGAGGAAGAGATCGACGGCCGGCTCGTCTACAACCAGCCGGCCGGCCACCTGGACGATGGCGAAAGCCTGCTCCAGGCGGCGGTGCGCGAGACGCTGGAGGAAACCGGCTGGACGATCGAGCCGGAGCACTTCCTGGGCGTGCACCAGTGGCGCAGCACCGAGCACGGCGAAGGCGTGGTGCGCTTCAGCTTCTCGGCGCGCGCGCTGTCGCACGACGCGCAGCGACCGCTCGACCGCGGCATCCGCCGCGCGCTGTGGCTGACCCGTGGCGAAATCGCCGGCCTCGGCGAACGCCTGCGCAGCCCGATGGTACTGCTCAGCATCGATGCCTGGCTGGGCGGGCGGCGCCTGCCGCTGGAGGCGCTGTCGAGCCTGCTTGCGGAGCGGCCGCGGCCATGAAGGTGATGCTGGGCGTCTCCGGCGGGGTGGACTCCTCCGTCGCGGCACTGCTGCTGCTCCAGGCCGGCCACGCGGTCGAAGGCCTGTTCATGCAGAACTGGGAAGAGGACGAACGCTACGGTCCCTGCACCGCGGATGCCGACCGCAAGGACGCGGTGGCCGTGTGCGGGCGCCTGGGCATCCCCTTCCACGCGCGCAACTTCGCCGTCGAGTACTGGGACGGCGTGTTCGAGCACTTCCTGGCCGAGTATCGCGCCGGCCGCACGCCCAATCCCGACGTGCTGTGCAATCGCCAGATCAAGTTCAGGACGTTCCTGGACGAAGCCCGCGCGCTGGGCGCCGACAAGATCGCCACCGGCCATTACGCCCGCATCGATTGCCGCGACGGCCGCTACCGCCTGCTGCGCGCCGCGGACGCGGCCAAGGACCAGACCTACTTCCTGCATGCGCTGGGCCAGGAGCAGCTGGCCGCCACCCTGTTCCCGGTCGGCGGGCTCGAAAAGGCCCAGGTGCGCGAGCTGGCGCGTGCCGCCGGGCTGCCCACCCATGCCAAAAAGGACTCAACCGGGATCTGCTTCATCGGCGAGCGCGACTTCCGCAGTTTCCTGGCCCGTTACATCCCGGCCCGCCCCGGCCAGATGCTTACCCCGGAAGGGGCCTTGGTCGGCGAGCACCAGGGCTCCATGTACTACACGCTGGGCCAGCGCGGCGGGCTCGGCATCGGCGGGCGCCAGGGCCTGGGCAGCGAGCCCTGGTACGTGGTCGGCAAGGACGTGGCCGCCAACGTGCTCTACGTGGCGCAGGGCGGCGAGAACCGCTGGCTGCAGTCGACCCGGCTGGTCGCCGAGACGCCGGCCTGGGTCGCCGGCGAGCCACCCGCGGCGCGCTTCCGCTGCACCGCCAAGACGCGCTATCGGCAGGCCGACCAGGCCTGCGAGGTGCACGTCGCCGGCGACCGCGTGGAGGTGCGCTTCGACGACTCGCAGCGGGCGGTGACGCCCGGCCAGTCGGTCGTGTTCTACGACGGCGAGGCCTGCCTGGGAGGCGCCGTGATCGCCGCCACCGACGCCCCGTTCGGCGGCCTCCCCGCCACCATCGCAGGATCCTGACGTGTTCGACGCCCTCGCCATGAACGAACCGCGCGTGCTCGCGCTGGCCGGCCTGTTCCAGGCGGTGAGCCTGGCCCAGCAGTTGGCCAACCAGGGCCGCTGCGACGAGACCGCAATGGAAGCCAGCGTGGCGAGCGTGTTCCGCATCGACGCGCCCTCGGTGGCGGCCGTCTACGGCGGCGTGGGTGGCGTGCGGCTGGGCCTGCGCGCCCTGATCGGCCAACTCGATGACGGCAGCCGCGACATGGCGCTGACCCGCATGGCGGTGACCGTGATGCGGCTGGAACGCAGCCTGGCCCGGCGCAGCGAGCTCGGCACCACCCTGCAGGAAGGCATCATCGCGGCCAAGCGACAGGTGGCGCATTTCGGCCAGGATTCGCCACAGGTGACCCGGCGCCTGGCCGACCTGTACGCCTCTACCCTGTCGATCCTGAGCCCGCGCGTGATGGTCAGCGGCCACCCGCAGTTCCTGCAGCAGCCGGCGGTCGTCGAGAAGGTGCGCGTCAGCCTGCTCGCCGCCGTGCGTTCGGCGGTGCTGTGGCGGCAGGTGGGCGGACGGCAATGGCAGATCATCGTCAGCCGTCGCCAGTGCAGCATGCTGGCGCGCGGCCTGTTGACCGGGGCGATGCTGGACAACGGCTGAGCGGGCGGAGGCGTTTTCCCTGCCTATCTCGAGGTGCGCTACGGAGCGACCCGCAAACCGGGCCGCTGTCGTGCCACCCGGCGCAGCAGATCGGCAAAGGCCTGGATGTCGGTGTGCCAGGGTGACGCTTCGCGCCAGTAGAGCGAGATCTCGCGCCCGGGAGCGGCATCGCGGAGGCCGGCCAGGGTCAGCTCGGGCATCGAGGCCAGCCGCTCGCGCGCCAGCGCCGGCACCAGCGCGTAGCCACCGCGCAGGCCGACCAGCGCCGCCAGGCTCTCGAGGCTGACGTCCTGCACGTGGCCGCCCTGACCGTCGATGCCGTCCGGGTGGCTCTCGGCCATCAGCGTGGCCTCCGCCTGGTCGAGCTCGGCCAGCGACACGCTGGTCCGCCCGGCCAGCGGGTGGTCGGCGCGAAACATGACCTGCCACGGCTCGGAGAACAGCGGCCGCGCCGCGATGCCGCTGGCCACGTTGGCCGGGGGTGCCAGCACGGCATCCAGCTCACCCTCGTGCAGGCGGCGCAGCAGGCCGCGCGGCTTGCCT
The DNA here is from genome assembly GCF_037137055.1 of Fulvimonas yonginensis. Classification (NCBI taxonomy): domain Bacteria; kingdom Pseudomonadati; phylum Pseudomonadota; class Gammaproteobacteria; order Lysobacterales; family Rhodanobacteraceae; genus Fulvimonas; species Fulvimonas yonginensis. The sequence goes on along the minus strand of NZ_JBBBNY010000014.1, from coordinate 19,823 downwards.
TCGGACAGGCTCAGCCGTGCCGCCGGAAAATGCTGCGGGAACGGTTCGATCAGGTGCGGCAGCAGGTAGGGCCCGAGCGAGGCCGGCACGCCCAGGCGCAGTTCGCCGCCGAACGCGACACTGCCGGCGCGGGCCGCCTGCTGCAGGTGTTCGGCGGCGGCCAGCACCGCCTCGATCCGCTCCAGCAGCCGCTGCCCGCCCGCCGTGGGCACGACCCGCCGCCCGCCGCGCTCGAACAACGGTGCGCCGAGCGCCTGCTCCACCTTCTGCACCTGGTGCGACAGCCCCGACGGGCTGATGTGCATGGCGCGCGCCGCGCTGTTGAAGCTGCCGTGCCGGTGCACGGCCTGCACCAGCGCCAGGTCGCGCAGCGATACCGCCGAGAGCGCCGTCGAAATCATCGAATGCAGCCTGCCACCAAATGCGTTTGTGCGCCGGCTTCGGCCGTCGCAAGCTATGCGCGACAGCAGCATCGCCGTCGCTCCCCAGCGGGCCGATTCTAGCTGCCCCGACCGCTTTGCCGGGCGTGGCGGCCACGCGCCCCGGCCCGCGTGCGGGCCGGATTTGCGATAATCGGGATCTTTGCGCAGGGCAAGACCGGCGCCCCACCCGCTTTGCCGTCCAAAAAGCTTCAGCCAGGAGTTTCGTCATGAAAGACACGTTCAACGTCCGCGACAGCCTCGAGGTCAACGGCCGGCGCTACGCCTACGCCAGCCTCGCCAAGTTCGGCGAGCGCTTCGACCTCAAGCGCCTGCCCTACTCGATGAAGATCCTGCTGGAGAACCTGCTGCGTCACGAGGACGGCGTGAACGTGACCGACAAGGAGATCCTGGCGGTCGCCCACTGGGACGCCAAGGCCGAGCCGGACACCGAGATCGCCTTCATGCCGGCACGCGTGCTGCTGCAGGACTTCACTGGCGTGCCCTGCGTGGTGGACCTGGCGGCGATGCGCGACGCGGTGGTCAAGCTCGGTGGCGACGCCACCCAGATCAACCCGCTGGCGCCGGCCGAGCTGGTGATCGACCACTCGGTGCAGGTGGATACCTACGACTCGCCCGCGGCGGTCGACAGGAACGTGGAAATCGAGTTCGAGCGCAACCACCAGCGCTACTCGTTCCTGCGCTGGGGCCAGAAGGCGTTCAACAACTTCAAGGTCGTGCCGCCGCGCACCGGCATCGTGCACCAGGTGAACCTCGAGCACCTGGCCCGCGTGGTGTTCACCGCGGAGAAGGACGGTCAGCTGTGGGCCTATCCGGACACCGTGTTCGGCACCGACTCGCACACCACCATGATCAACGGCGTGGGCGTGCTGGGCTGGGGCGTGGGCGGCATCGAGGCGGAAGCGGCGATGCTGGGCCAGGCGTCCTCGATGCTGATCCCGCAGGTGGTCGGCTTCAGGCTGACCGGCAAGCTGTCCGAAGGGGTCACCGCCACCGACCTGGTGCTGACCGTCACCCAGATGCTGCGCAAGCTCGGCGTGGTCGGCAAGTTCGTGGAGTTCTTCGGCCCGGGCCTGAAGCACCTGGCGCTGGCCGACCGCGCCACGATCGGCAACATGGCACCGGAATACGGCGCGACCTGCGGCATCTTCCCGGTCGACCAGGAAGCGATCAACTACCTGCGCCTGTCCGGCCGCGACGAGGCGCAGATCGCGCTGGTCGAGGCCTATGCCAAGGCGCAGGGCCTGTGGCACGACGAAAACACCCCGCAGCCCGAGTTCAGCACCACGCTGGAACTTGATCTGGCCGACGTACGCCCCTCGCTGGCCGGGCCCAAGCGCCCGCAGGACCGCGTGCTGCTGGAAGGCGTCGCGCAGAGCTTCCACGACGCGGTCGGCCCGCTCACCGCCAACCGCAAGGCCGGCGGCGGCAGCGCGCAGGTGACCAAGGACGGCCAGAGCTTCACCCTGAAGGACGGTTCGGTGGTGATCGCCGCGATCACCTCCTGCACCAACACCTCCAACCCGGCAGTGATGCTGGGTGCCGGACTGCTCGCCAAGAAGGCGGCGGCCAAGGGCCTGAGGGCCAAGCCGTGGGTCAAGACCTCGATCGGCCCGGGTTCGCTGGTGGTCACCGACTACTTCGAGAAGACCGGCCTGCTGAAGGAGCTGGAGAAGGTCGGCTTCTACATCGTCGGCTACGGCTGCACCACCTGCATCGGCAACTCCGGCCCGCTGCCGGCGGAGATCAGCCAGGGCATCGCCCAGGGCGACCTCGCGGTGGCCTCGGTACTGTCCGGCAACCGCAACTTCGAAGGCCGCGTGCATCCGGAAGTGAAGATGAACTACCTGGCCTCGCCGCCGCTGGTGGTCGCCTACGCGCTGGCCGGCACGCTGGACATCGACCTGACCCGCGACCCGATCGGCACCGGCAGCGACGGCCAACCGGTCTACCTCAAGGACATCTGGCCGACCAACCAGGAGATCTCCGACACCATCGCCGGCGCGATCAGCCCGGCCATGTTCACCAAGAATTACGCCGACGTGTTCAAGGGCGACAGCCGCTGGAACCAGATCGCCTCGCCCGACGGCGCGCTGTACCAGTGGGAGGATTCCACCTACATCAAGAACCCGCCCTACTTCGACGGCATGACGATGGAGCTGGGCCAGGTCGACGACATCCACGGCGCCCGCGTGCTCGGCCTGTTCGGCGACTCGATCACCACCGACCACATCTCGCCGGCCGGCTCGATCAAGAAGGACAGCCCGGCGGGCCGCTACCTGATCTCCAAGGGCGTCGACCCGAAGGACTTCAACTCCTACGGCTCGCGCCGCGGCAACGACGACGTGATGGTGCGAGGCACCTTCGCCAACATCCGCATCAAGAACCTCATGCTGAACGGCGTGGAAGGCGGCTATACCCTGCACGTGCCCAGCGGCGAGCAGATGGCGATCTACGATGCCGCGATGAAGTACAAGGCCGAGGGCACGCCGCTGGTGGTCATCGCCGGCAAGGAATACGGCACCGGCTCCTCGCGCGACTGGGCGGCCAAGGGCACGTTGCTGCTGGGCGTGAAGGCGGTGATCGCCGAGAGCTTCGAGCGCATCCACCGCTCCAACCTGGTCGGCATGGGCGTGCTGCCGCTGCAGTTCAAGCACGGCGAGAACGCGCAGTCGCTCGGGCTGACCGGCAAGGAGTCGATCGAGATCCTGGGCCTGCAGGGCGGCGAGTCGAAGGAAGCCAGGGTGATCGCGACCACGGCCGACGGCTCGAAGAAGGAGTTCGCCGTGCACGTGATGCTGCTCACGCCGAAAGAGCGCGAGTTCTTCCGCCACGGCGGCATCCTGCAATACGTGCTGCGCCAGCTGGCCGGCCGCAAGGCGGCCTGAGTCCGGACGCCGAAGAAGGCCGCCCACCGGGGCGGCCTTCTTTTTTGCTCGCAGCGCTGCCCCGCAGGGGGAAGCTTGCCCGCGCCGCCGTCCGCGACACGATGCAAGAGGCGTCGTGAGCAAGCCCGCCTCTCCATCTCCAACGAGCGCGCGCCACCGGGCTAGAGCTGCCGCTCCCAGGTCGCGCCGTAGCAGCGCCACTGGCCGCCCTCGCGGCGCCATGCGGATTCGACCCGGTACACGCCGGCGGCATCCGGCCACAACCGGCTGCCCTGGGTGAGGCTCACCGTGAACCGCGCTACCAGCCGCTCACCGTGCCGCTCGACACCCACCGGTCCCAGCGTCACCCCCACGTGCTCGCCGCGCAGCCGCGCCACACGCACCAGGTTGGCCAGGCCTCGCCGGTCCAGGCGGCCGGCATTGCCGTCGAAATCCTCGCTGAGCGGCTCGACCACTCCCGACGCATCGGCCGTCTCCGCCGCCTGCACCGCAGCGTCGATCGCCTCGCGCACGCGGGTTTCGTCCGGCGCGTGCCGGCAGCCGGCCAGGGCGAGCGAAAGCGCGACCAGGCCGCACGAAAGCAGCAATTTCATTGACCTCATCCTGCCTCCGATCCTCGCCAGGGCGCGGCTTGCCGCCATGCGCGGGCGTATGCTCCAATGCCAAGGCCGCAAGGCCGACGGGGAACAGGAACACTACATGAGCAACGAGCGTCCGTGGCTGGCCCACTATCCGCATGACGTACCGGCAGAGATCGACGTGAGTGCCTACGCGTCGGTGGCGGCGGTGGTGGAGGAGGCCTTCGGCAAGTTCCACGACCGGCCGGCCTTCGCCAGTTTCGGCAAGGTGCTCAGCTATGGCGAGATCGACGACCTGAGCCGCCGGTTCGCCGGTTACCTCACCGGCGTGCTGGGCCTGAAGAAGGGCGACCGGCTCGCGATCATGCTGCCCAACGTGCTGCAGTACCCGATCGCCCTGTTCGGCGCGCTGCGCGCCGGCGTGGTGGTGGTCAACACCAACCCGCTCTACACCGCGCGGGAACTGAAGCACCAGCTGGAGGACTCCGGGGCCAAGGCAATCGTGGTGCTGGACAATTTCGCCGCCACGCTGCAGGAGGTGCTCGGCGAGACCCACGTCGAGCACGTGGTCACCACCGGCATCGGTGACCTGCTGGGGTTCGCCAAGGGCACGCTGGTCAATTTCGTGCTGAAGCACGTCAAGAAGATGGTGCCGGCCTACTCCCTGCCGCAGGCGGTGCGCTTCCGCGACGCGCTGGCGCAGGGCGCCGCGCACCCCATGCCCGCCGTGGCGCTGGGCCACGACGACCTCGCCTTTCTGCAGTACACCGGCGGCACCACCGGCGTGGCCAAGGGCGCCATGCTCAGCCATGGCAACATGGTCGCCAACATGCTGCAGGCCGGCGCCTGGATCGGCGACCTGGCCAAGCCCGGCGAGGAGGTGATCATCACGGCCCTGCCGCTGTACCACATCTTCTCGCTGTGCGCGAACGGTCTGGTGTTCATGCGCCTGGGCGGCCTGAACTGGCTGATCACGAACCCGCGCGACATGCCCGGCTTCGTCAAGGAGCTCAGGAAATCCGGCTTCACCGCGCTCACCGGCGTCAACACGCTGTTCAACGGCCTGCTCAACACGCCCGGCTTCGCCGAGCTCGATTTCTCACGCCTGCACCTGACCCTCGGCGGCGGCATGGCGGTGCAGCGCGCGGTGGCCGAGCGCTGGAAGAAGGTCACCGGCTGCACCCTGGCCGAGGCCTACGGCCTCACCGAGACCTCGCCGGCGGTCTGCATCAACCCGCTGGACATCAAGGCATACAACGGCTCGATCGGCCTGCCGGTCCCGTCCACCGAGGTGGCGATCTGGTCGGAGGACAACCAGCCGCTGCCGATCGGCGAAGTGGGCGAGCTGATGGTGCGCGGCCCCCAGGTGATGAAGGGCTACTGGCGGCGGCCGGACGAGACGGCCAAGGTGCTGACCGACGACGGCTGGCTGCACACGGGCGACATCGCGCGGATGGACGCCAATGGCTACGTCTACATCGTCGACCGCAAGAAGGACATGATCCTGGTCTCCGGCTTCAACGTGTATCCGAACGAGGTCGAGGACGTCGTGATGCAGCACCCGGGCGTGGCCGAGGTGGCCGCGGTGGGCGTGCCGGACGAGCACTCCGGCGAAGTGGTGAAGCTGTTCGTGGTGCGCAAGGACCCCTCGCTCACCGCCGAGGCCCTCAAGCAGTTCTGCCACGACAACCTGACCGGATACAAGCGCCCGCGCCAGATCGAGTTCCGCGACGCGCTGCCCAAGACCAACGTCGGCAAGATCCTCCGCCGCGAGCTGCGCAACGAGCAGACCCGCGCCACCGCCTGACCGCACCGCCGAAACGACCGTGGGAGCGAGCTTGCTCGCGGTGCCTCTGTCCGAGTTCCCCGAGGGTGGCTCCCATCGCGCGCGAGCCCGCGCGCATTGGAACTGCTCCCGGGCTCAGTCCTCCTTCCAGTGCTCCAGGATGTCCGCGTAGCCGCCCAGCAGGTTCCACAGCGGCACCTGCTTGTCCTCCGGGATGCGCGAGTAGGCGAAGCCGATGTGGCGGTCGGAAATGCGTGCCACCACGGCCTCCAGGTGGATGTGCAGGTCGCGGCCGAAGATCATGTCCAGCACCCAGTTCTGGCCGGTTTCGCCCTGCCAGCCCAGTGGGCGGCGCAGCAGGGCGCCGGTCGCGGAAATGTCCACCAGCTCGGTCGGATGGGACTGCACCCCGTGGCTCATCAACACGGTGGTCTCGATGCGCATGCGCGCCGGCCGCAGGAACTTCGGACCCGACTCGTCCGCAACGTTGTCTTCGATCGTCATCTAACTCCCCAAGCGAGGCATGGCCCCGCTTTTTCAGACGTCCCCTGATGGTACGACGCACCAGGTAACGCCATCGCGATAGCGGTTCCCGTTGCCGGGCCGCCGGTCTCCAGGCGGTGAGCGGTGGACGGTACGCCGTCCGCTCCCCAGGCGAGCGCCACCCTCGCGCTCGCCTCGGACATCGGGAAGCAAGCGGCGTGCCACGTGCGCGAGGAAACCCGCGCCGTCGCGCGATCTTCACGAAAACGTATTCAAACTGCCGCGTCCGGCGCAGCGGCGACGCACCGTGTCACATGCTGCCCGGACTCCGCAGAGGCGCGGGCGACCGGTTGCGGCACATACTGGACTTGCCGCGACGCTGCCGCTAACCTGTCGATCCATGCACGGGGTCCAGCGTGCGCCGTGCCGGAGGGACCCGGCAAGCGCGACACGCCGCCCGGGATACCCGGCAGATCGACTTGAACCGTCCGTGGCGCAGCGTCGCCATCCTGTCCTGCGTCCTCGCCAGGGTTCATTGCCCGGTGCGGATGCCATGGTGGTCGCCTGAACCCGCCAGACCGAACCGCCGACGCGCGGCTTCGTCATGGCGCCGCCGCACGACGGCTTCCGCCGGCAACGGCACGCCAGCTAGAACCGACCGCCGGCCGCAAGCCGCGGTCACGAGGGGATACCCGTCCGCAGGGCACCGCCCGGCGACGAGCCAGGGTTTGAAGCATTGCCGGCCGCACGAGCGGCCTCACGACATGCATTGATGAGCACAGAACCGCAGCAGCCGGTCCCACCGCCGCAGGACGCCTTCGCGTCGATCCCCCAGCAGCAGGAAATGCCGCTGGCGATCGTGCGGGGTGAACCGCTGCTTCAGATGCCGCAGGATCTGTACATCCCGCCGGACGCGCTGGAGGTCTTTCTCGAGGCGTTCGAGGGTCCGCTGGACCTGCTGCTCTACCTGATCCGCCGGCAGAACCTGGACATCCTGGACATTCCGATTGCCGAGATCACCCGGCAGTACATGGAATACATCGACATGATGCGGGATGTGATGCGGCTGGAACTGGCCGCCGAGTACCTGCTGATGGCCGCGATCCTGGGCGAGATCAAGTCGCGCCTGCTGTTGCCGCGGCCGCCCGCCGAGGAAGGCGTCGAGGAGGACCCGCGCGCCGAGCTGGTGCGCCGCCTGCAGGAGTACGAGCGCTTCAAGAAGGCCGCCGAGGACATCGATACCCTGCCCCGGCTCGAGCGCGATACCGCGGTGGCGCAGGCCGAGGTCGGCGAGCGCAACGTGGTGAGGCTGCCGCCGCCGCTGGACCTGAAGGAAATGCTGCTGGCGCTCAAGGACGTGCTGCACCGCGCCGAGCTGTTCGGCCACCACGCGATCAAGCGCGAGGCGCTGAGCGTGCGCCAGCGCATGGGCGAGTTGCTGAGCCGCCTCGAGGACGGCGCATTCCACCGCTTCGAGAGCCTGTTCGACGTCAGCGAAGGGCGCCTGGGCGTGGTGGTGACCTTCCTGTCCATGCTCGAGCTGGCCAAGGAAATGCTCGTCGAGATCGTGCAGGAAGAGCCGCTGGCGCCCATCTACGTGAAGGCCAAGGCGACGTCCGCCGAGGAAAGCATCGACCTGCCGGCCGACGAGCCGGTGTCCGCCGCGGCCGACTGAGCCGCGCATCCATTCATCCGCAGACCGTACAGGCCATGCAGATCGAGCAACTCAAACCGATCATCGAGGCGGCGCTGCTCGCCGCCAGCCAGCCGCTCAGCGTGGCGCAGCTGGGCGAGCTCTTCGTCGAGGAGGACGGCGTCGACCGCGAAGCGATCGCCCGCACGCTCGAAGTGCTGGCCGGGGACTGCGCCGGCCGCGGCGTCGAACTCAGGGAAGTCGCCTCCGGCTTCCGCTACCAGGTCCGCCAGGACGTGCACCCCTGGGTGTCGCGGATGTGGACCGAGAAGCCCAGCCGCTACTCGCGCGCCCTGCTGGAGACCCTGGCGCTGATCGCCTACCGCCAGCCGATCACGCGCCCGGAGATCGAGCAGATCCGTGGTGTGGTGGTCTCCTCCAACATCATCAAGACGCTGGAGGAACGCGAGTGGATCCGCGTCGTCGGCCATCGCGACGTGCCCGGCAAGCCGGCGCTGTTCGGCACCACCCGCGCGTTCCTGGACTACTTCAACCTCAAGTCGCTGGACGAGCTGCCACCGCTGTCGGAGATCCGCGACCTGGAGGACCCGCAGCTGCGGCTCGACCAGGAGCCGCTGCCGCCGCCGGTGATCAAGGATCTGCCGGTCGACCCGGACGAGGAACGCGCCGAACGCTCCGCGACCGGCGAGGCCGACGAGGACAAGACGGCCGGCACGTCTGCCAAGGAATCCGCGGAGAACGAGGCGCCGGCGTCCACCGAGGTCGGCATCGAGGCGGCCGGTACCCGTGAAACCACCGCCGCCGCGTCCGACGACGAGGCGCCCCCCCCCATCCCTTCCGCCACTGCCGACGAGGCAGCAGCCCAGGCGGACGTCGACGAAGACGCCGCCGAGCAGGACACCGAGGAGTATCGCGCATGACTGCGCCGCAGAAATCCGTCTTGACCCTCAAGCGCGAATCCCGCGCCGAGGCCAACGCCCCCGCCCTGGAAGAACGGCTGCACAAGGTGCTGGCCAACGCGGGCCTGGGCTCCCGCCGCATGCTGGAACAGCGCATCCAGGCCGGCGAGGTCGAACTCAACGGCGCACCGGCCGGCATCGGCGCCAGCGTGCACGCCGGCGACCGCGTGGTGATCGACGGCAAGCAGTTCGTGGTCGCCACCGACAATCGCGACGACACCGAAGTGCTGCTCTACCACAAGCCCGAAGGCGTGGTGACCACGCGCGAGGATCCCGAGGGCCGCCCGACCGTGTTCGAGCAGCTGCCGCGCCTGAAGGGCGCCCGCTGGGTCGCGGTCGGCCGCCTGGACATCAACACCACCGGCCTGCTGCTGCTCACCACCGACGGCGAGCTGGCCAACGCGTTGATGCATCCGCGCAGTGGGCTGGAGCGCGAATACCTCTGCCGCGTGCACGGCGAGGTACCCGACGAGACCATCGAAAAGCTCAAGGCCGGCGTGGAGCTGGAAGACGGCCCTGCCCGCTTCGACGAGATCGCCATCATCAGCCGCGGCGGCAGCCACAGCTGGTTCCGCGTGGTGATCCGCGAGGGTCGCAACCGCGAGGTGCGCCGCCTGTGGGATTCGCAGGGTTTCCTGGTCAGCCGCCTCAAGCGCATTCGCTACGGCAGCGTGGAGCTGCCGCGCACGCTGCGCCGCGGCGAGTGTGAGGCGCTCTCCGAGGAAGCGATCAAGGAACTGCGCAAGAGCACCGGCCTGGGCCCGGCCCAGCCTGCGCTCACGCTGAGCCCGGTGCTGCACCAGCGCCGCGCCAGCCGCAGCGTCACCGAGTACCGTCCCGAGCGCGGCACCACTGCGGCCTGGAGCGGCGCCTACCACGACGAGGCACGCGAGCTGCGCGCATTCGACCGCATCCGCGAGGAGCCGGTGCGCGGCAAGCAGCAGCGCCGCCGGCCCGGCAAGGAAGTCAACGGCAACGTCGCGCGCCCGGAAAGGCCGGCCACCGGCGGCCGCCGCAAGAACAAGCGCGGCGTGGCGCCCGGCCAGGAGCTGCCGTCGGTGCGTACCTGGTTCGCCGGCGAGAGCCGTGACGGCGGTGCGCGCGGCAATGCGCCCGGTGGCAACCGCCGGGGCGGCAAGCCGGCCGGGGGCCGCGCTGGCGAAGCCCGCGGCGCGGGTCCCTACGCCGGCGTCGGTGGTGGCGGCAACCGTGGCACTCGCCAGGGTGGCGCATCCGGCCAGGGCGGCCGACCGCAGAGCCGCGGCAACCGCCCGCAGGGCCATGGCGGCGGTCGTCCGCAGGGTGGCCGCGGCGGCAACCGTCACGGCAACCGCTGATGAGCGTGCGCATCTACCACAACAGCCGCTGCTCCAAGTCGCGCGGCACGCTGGAACTGCTGCAGGCGCGCGGCATCGAGCCGGAAGTGGTCAACTACCTGGACACGCCGCCCAGCGTGGACGAACTCGAGGCCCTGCTCCGCCTGCTCGGCATGACGCCACGGCAGCTGCTGCGCACCGGCGAGGCCGAGTACACGGCGCTGGGGCTGGACGATCCGTCCGTGGACGACGAGGCCATTCTGCAGGCGATGGTCGCGCACCCCAGGCTCATCGAGCGGCCGATCGTGGTCGCCAACGGCAAGGCGGCCATCGGCCGCCCGCCGGAAGCGGTGCTTCCGATCCTGCCCTGATCGCCGACAGCCAGGCACCCGCTGCGGTCGAGGAGGGCGCGCGCACCGGGCAAGCATGTCCGTCCGCGGCCCCCGGGGCGGGCCACGGCGCGCCCTGCCCGAGACGCGGGTTCGCGCCCGCGCAGTTCGCGCCTGCAGTCAGTCGCCCGCGCCGAGCTCGATGCGGAACGCGTCCGCATCCATCCATGCCGGGAAGCGCTGGCGGTGCGACAGCAGCGGCGCCGGCTCCAGCCGCACGGTGACCAGCTGCTCCTGCGCGCCCAGTTCGACCAGCGCCTCGCCGATCGGGTCGATCACCGCGCTGTCGCCCGCGTAGGGCAGATCGTTGCCGTCCACGCCCACGCGATTCACGCCGATCACGTAGGCGAGGTTCTCGATCGCGCGCGCGCGCAGCAGCGTGCGCCAGGGCTGCCGCCGCGGCGCCGGCCAGTTGGCCACGAACAGGGCCAGGTCGTAGTCCATGCCACCGGCGGCGCTTTCCAGCCGGCGGTTGCGCAGCCACACCGGAAAACGCAGGTCGTAGCAGACCTGCGGCAGCACGCGCCAGCCTTTCAGCTCGACGACCAGCCGCTCGCGCCCGCCGCCGTAGCGCGTGTGCTCGCCGGCCATGCGGAACAGGTGACGCTTGTCGTACTGCGCATGGCTGCCGTCCGGGCGCATCCAGAACAGGCGGTTGTAGACGGTGCCGTTCTCGCTGATCGCCAGGCTACCGCAGACCACGGCGTCCACCTCGGCCGCCAGCGCACGCAGCCACGCCACGCCCTCGCCGTCCATCGTCTCGGCGCTGGCGCGGGTATCGTTGCTGAAGCCGGAGAGGAAGGTCTCCGGCAGCACGATCAGGTCGCTGCCGCGCGCCTGGCGCACCAGCATGCCGTAGTAGTCGCGGTTGGCCGGGGCGTCGTGCCAGCGGGTGGCGCCCTGCACCAGGCTGACGGTCAGCGGTTGCATGTTCACAGGCGGCATAGGCGCTCCGCGGCGGCCGCCATGGTGGCATCGCTCTTGGCGAAGCACAGGCGCAACAGGCGCGTGCCCGGCGGGCACTCGTAGAACGGCGTGAGCGGAATGCCGGCCACGCCGCCCTGTTCGACCAGCCAGCGCGAGAAGGCGACGTCGTCCTCGTCCCGGATCGCCGCGTAGTCGACCAGCTGGAAGTAGCCGCCCGGCACGTCCAGCAGCTTGAGGCGCGAGGGCGCGAGCAGCGCGCGGAAGCGGTCGCGCTTGGCCTGGTAGAAGTCCGGCAGCTCCAGGTAGTGCGCCGGGTCGCTGGCGAGGAATTCGGCGAAGGCCGTCTGCGCCGGGTGGAAGGTGCAGAAGGTGAGGTACTGGTGCACCTTGCGGAACTCGGCCGAGAGCGCCGCCGGCGCCACGGCGTAGCCGACTTTCCAGCCGGTGCAGTGGTAAGTCTTGCCGAAGCTCGATACCGCGATGCTGCGCTCGGCCAGTTCCGGGTGGCGCAGCACGCTCTCGTGGCGCGCGCCGTCGTAGACGATGTGCTCGTACACCTCGTCGGAGAGCACCACGATGTCGGTATCGCGGGTGATCTCCGCCAGCGTGTCCAGGTCGTCGGCCGACAGCACCGCGCCCGACGGGTTGTGCGGGCTGTTGACCAGGATCATGCGGGTCCTGGGCGTGATGGCGTCGCGCACGCGCTGCCAGTCGATCGCGAAGTCGGGCAGCGTCAGCGGGATGTGCACCGCACGCGCGCGCTGCAGCTCGATCGCCGGCTCGTAGGAGTCGTAGGCCGGGTCGAAGACGATCACCTCCTCGCCCGCGCGCACGGTGGCGGCGATCGCCGCGAACAGTGCCTCGGTGGCGCCCGAGGTCACCGTGATTTCCGTGCCCGCGTCCACGCGTCGGCCGTACAGGCGCTGCGTCTTGAGCGCGATCTGCTCGCGCAGCGGCGCGGTGCCGATGCCGGGGGCGTACTGGTTCCTGCCCTCGGCCATCGCGCGGGTGAGCGCGTCGCGCAGCGCCTGCGGCGGCTCGAAGTCGGGGAAGCCCTGCCCCAGGTTCACCGCCTGGTGATCCAGCGCCAGCTGGCTCATCACGCTGAAGATGGTGGTGCCGACCTTGGGCAGCTTGGTCTCGATGTTCATGTACGGAGGTATGGAAGGCCAAACGGTAAGCCTAGCACGGCTCACGTGGGCGGCTGGTCGAGCGGCGGCAGCGGACGTTCGCGGCACTGCTCGTGCTTCTGCCGCGTCGCTTCCGGCAGGCGCTCGGCGAGGAAGTCCACCAGCGCGCGCACGCCCGGCAGCATGCCGCGACGGCTGGGGTAGACGAAGTGCATGGTCCCCTCGGGCACGCTCCAGTCCGGCAGCACCACCTCCAGCTCGCCGCGGGTGATCGCCGGCGCGCAGACGAACTCCGGCAGCAGGGTGACGCCCAGGCCTCGGCGGGCCGCTTCCAGCAGCAGCGCGAACTCGCCGGTGACCAGCCGGGCGGTCATCTCCACCGAGATGCGCTCGCCTTGGGCGTCGATCAGCTCCCACACCTGCGCCCCTTCGTGCTCCTGCATCGACAACGCGGGCAACGCGGGCAGCTCCGCCGGCACCTTCGGTCGTCCCAGCCGGTCGAGCAAGGCGGGGCTGGCCACCGCCAGCACGCGCGACAGCCCGAAGGTGCGCATGACCAGGTTGGCGTCGGTGTCGAGCTTGGTGCGCACGCGGATCGCGATGTCGTAGCCCTCGCCCACCACGTCCACGCGGCGGTTGCTGGAAAGCACGCGCACCTGCACCTTCGGGTACTGCGCCATGAAATCCGGCAGCACGTGCGCGACCACCGTCTGCGCCAGCGACACCGGGCAGCTCAGCCGCACCACGCCGCGCGGCTCGGCGCGCAGCTCGTCGACCGCCTCCTGCGCGGCGCGCGCCTCCTCCAGCACCGCGCGGCAATGGCCGTAGAAGCGCTCGCCCACCTCGGTGACCACGAAACGGCGGGTGGTCCGCTGCAGCAGCCGCACCCCCAGGCGCTCCTCCAGCTGGGCCACCCGCTTGCTCAGCCGCGACTTCGGAATGCCCAGGGCCCGGCCGGCCGCGGAGAAACCGTTGTGCTCGACCACCATGGCGAAGAAGTAGAGGTCGTTGAGGTCCTGCAAGGTGCCGTCGAGGGGCATGGGATTTGTTTCCTTTTGAGAACGATAAGTTCGATTCTAGCCGTCTTATCAAGCGATTGTCGCAAAACTATCGTAGCTCCTGTCGCCGGTTCAGCCGGCCCTTGATCGGAGTCACGCCATGAAACTGCTGCACATCGACTCGAGCGCCCTGGGCAATCACTCGGTCTCGCGCGGGCTATCCGCCGACATCGTGGCGCAGATCCGCCGCGCCCGCCCGGACGTCACCATCCGTTACCGCGACCTGGCCGCGCAGCCGCTGCCGCATTGGACCCCCGTTGCCGACGCGGCCGACCCCGCCGCCGTGCTGGGCAACGAAGTGATGGAGGAGTTCCTGGCCGCCGACGTGATCGTCCTCGGCGCGCCCATGTACAACTTCGGCATCTCCAGCCAGCTCAAGGCCTGGATCGACCGCATTGCGGTGGCCGGCAAGACCTTCCGCTACACCGCGAACGGCCCCGAGGGCCTGGCCGGCGGCAAGCGGGTGATCGTCGCCTCCAGCCGCGGCGGCTTCTACGGCGAAGGCACCGCCGGGGCGGCGATGGACTTCCAGGAGAACTACCTGCGCGCGGTGCTCGGCTTCCTCGGCATCACCGACGTCGAATTCGTGCGCGCCGAAGGCGTGGCGGTGAGCGCCGAGCACAAGGAACGGGCCTTGGCGGCGGCGAAGGAGGCGATCGGCACGCTGCTGCCGAAGGCGGCGTAGCCAGGACGGGACAGGGTTCGGCGAGCCAGGGACCGTGCACTGCCGGACCCCCACCCCAGTCCTTCACCCCAGCCCCTCGCCCGGCGGGAGACCCCTCGCCCGGCGGGAGAGGGGCTTTTCGCGTCCGGCCGGTGGAAAAAGCCGGCGCGCCCCGACACACTGCGGTGTATCCCTCAACAGGAAGCCGCGCGCATGAACCGCACCCTGCGTCTGTCCCTGCTCGCCCTGCTGGTTGCCGCGCCGGCCCTGCAGGCGGCCGATCTCTACGTGCACAACGTCAAGGGCTACACCCTCGACGGTCACGGCAAGCTGCAGCGCTTCGACGCCCTGCTGGTGGACGACGGCAAGGTCGTCGCCACCGGGAGCGACGCCGCGCTCGCCAAGCGCGCGGGCGACGCGAAAGTGGTCGACGGCCACGGCAGGACCCTGTTGCCCGGCCTGATCGATGCCCACGGCCACGTGCTGGAGCTGGGCTACGCGCTCACCCAGGCCGACCTCACCGGCACGCAATCGCTGGACGAGGCGCTGGCGCGGATCAAGGCGTACGCCCGGGCCCACCCCGACGCCCGCTGGATCACCGGCGGCGGCTGGAACCAGGTGATCTGGAAGCTCGGCCGCTTCCCCACCGCGAAGGAGCTGGATGCGGTGGTTCCGGACCGGCCCGTGTGGCTGAGCCGCGTAGACGGCCACGCCGCCTGGGCCAACAGCGCGGCGATGAAGCTTGCCGGCATCACCCGCGACACCAAGGATCCGCCGGGCGGCCGCATCGAGCGCGATGCCCAGGGCGACCCCACCGGCGTGTTCGTCGACGGCGCCACTGCCCTGGTCAACGCCGTGGTGCCCGAACCCACCGACAAGGAACGCGCCGCGGCGCTCGACACCGCGCTGGCGGAGATGGCGCGCGTGGGCCTGACCGGCGTGGACGACGCCGGCATCGACCTGCCCAACTACCGCCTCTACCGTCGCTACGCCGACGAGCACAGGCTCACCGCGCGGATCTACGCCATGGTCCGCGATACCGGCAAGGATTTCGACACGGTCACCGCCGACGGCCCGCTGGACGGTTACGGCGACGGCTTCCTCACGGTGCACTCGGTGAAGCTTTACGCCGACGGCGCGCTGGGCAGCCGTGGCGCGGCGATGCTCTCGCCGTACAGCGACGATCCGCACAACCACGGCCTGCTGTTCATGAGCCCGGGCACCATGGTGTCCAAGATCGAGAAGGCCTTCGCCAAGGGTTACCAGGTCAACATCCACGCGATCGGCGATGCGGCCAACCGCGAGGTGCTGGACAGCTTCGCCGCCGCCTACAAGGCCTATCCGCAGGCCCGGGCCTTGCGCAACCGCGTCGAGCACGCGCAGATCGTGTCGCTCACGGACATCCCGCGCTTCGTGCCGCTGAATCTCGTCGCCTCGATGCAGCCCACCCACGCCACCTCCGACATGAACATGGCGGAGGACCGCATCGGCCACCAGCGCATCGAGGGCGCCTACGCCTGGCGGCGTTTCCTCAAGCAGGGCACGGTGGTCGCCTTCGGCTCGGACTTCCCGGTCGAATCGCCCAACCCGTTCTTCGGCCTGCACGCGGCGGTGACCCGGCAGAACCACCAGAACCAGCCGCCCGGCGGCTGGTACCCCGACCAGAAACTGAGCCTGGTCGAGGCGCTGCGGGCCTTCACCCTGAGCGCGGCCTATGCCGGGCACGCGGAGAAGACCCAGGGATCGCTGGAACCGGGCAAGTATGCCGACTTCATCCTGGTCGACCGCGACATCTTCGCCGTCGACCCGCGCGACATCTGGAAGACCAGGGTGCTGGGCACCTGGGTGGGCGGCAAGCAGGTGTACGCCGCCACGCCCTGAGCCCCCGGCCGATTGCAGCCCTCATTCCCTTGCCCATGCAGGAGCGAGCGTGCTCGCGATGCCCTGGACCTGAGCCAAAGCATCGCGGGCAGGCCCGCTCCTACCCTTTCATGGGCCGGAAATGCACCGTCTTGGCCCCCGACAGGGGCGCCGCAAGCTCTCGGCCGGCGAAAGACTAGCGCACAAGCCTTTGATATCAAAAGGGGCTGACACATAGGCCATCAGTCATGGCCGGTCGCCTGTTGACGCTTTCGAGGATGGTGTTATAGTTCACTACAACACCGGTCCACGAGGTCACTAAAGGAGACCCGCCATGAAAGCGCAGAACCTGATCGCCCTGGCCGCCGCCACGCTGTTCACCGCGACGGGCCTGGTTGCCCTGAACTCCCCCGTGCGCACCGCGCCGGTCTCCGAAATCAACGGCGTGCGCGTGGTCACCCTCGCCCCCGTCGTGGTCCACCCGACCGCCGCCGAACTGCGCGCCAGCGCCCTGCTCGATGCCGGCGTCGCCAGCGCCACCTTCGCCCCGGCGCTGGAAGGCCGCGCCGAGGCAGGCGCCACCCTGCTCGGGGCACAGCTGGCCATGCCCTACTATTCGTTCGGCACCCAGTTCGCCCGTGCCAGCAAGGACTAACGTATGACCATCACCTGGAACGACAGCGTCCCGATCTACCGCCAGCTGCGCGAACGCGTGGTGGCGATGATCCTGGATGGCGCCTTGAACGAAGGCGACCCGCTGCCGTCGGTGCGCCAGGTGGCAGCGGATTTCCAGATCAACCCGCTGACCGTGTCCAAGGCGTACCAGGAGCTGGTCGACGATCAACTGGTCGAAAAAAGGAGAGGACTGGGCATGTTCGTCACTGATGGGGCCCGCGAGGCCTTGTTGAAATCCGAGCGCGAGCGCTTCCTGCGCGAGGAATGGCCGGCCCTGTACGCGCGCCTGCAGCGTCTGGGGCTCGATCTCAAAACGCTGATGCGCGAAGCGCCGGCCACCACGGAACAGCAGCCATGAGCGCCATCGTCACCGCGCGCAACCTGAGCAAGCGCTACAAGAACACCGTCGCGCTCGATCATGTCAATTTCCAGATCGAGTCCGGTCGCATCGTCGGCCTGATCGGCCCCAACGGCGCCGGCAAGACCACCGCGCTGAAGGCGATCCTCGGCCTGACGCCCTTCGAAGGCGAGCTGTCGGTGCTCGGGCTGGACCCGCGTACCCGGCGCGACGAGCTGATGGAGCAGGTCTGCTTCATCGCCGACGTGGCGGTGCTGCCGCGCTGGATCCGCGTGCGCGAGGCGGTGGACTTCGTCGCCAACGTGCATCCGCGCTTCGACCGGGCCAAGTGCGAGGCCTTCCTCGCGCGCACCAAGCTCACCCCCGACCAGCGCGTGCGGCAGATGTCCAAGGGCATGATCGTGCAGCTGCACCTGGCCCTGGTCATGGCCATCGACGCCCGCCTGCTGGTGCTGGACGAACCCACGCTGGGCCTGGACATCCTCTACCGCAAGCAGTTCTACCAGAGCCTGCTGGAAGACTACTTCGACGAGAACAAGACGATCATCGTCACCACCCACCAGGTGGAAGAGATCGAGCACATCCTCACCGACCTGATGTTCATCCGCGACGGCAAGATCGTGCTGGACACCGACATGGAGGCGGTCGGCGACCGCTTCGCCGAGGTGATGGTGAACGCCGACAAGGCCGCCGCCGCCCGCGCGCTGCAGCCGATCGACGAGCGCCAGGTCTTCGGCAAGAGCATCTTCCTGTTCGACGGCGCCGACCGCACGACGCTGGAGAGCCTGGGCGAGATCCGCCGGCCTTCCGTCAGCGATCTGTTCGTCGCCACCATGAAGGGAACCTACGCATGAAAACCCCTGCCCTGACCAACATGTACTGGCTCGTCAAGCGCGAGCTGTGGGAACACCGCGGCGGCTTCCTGTGGGCGCCGGTGATCACCGGCGCCATCTTCCTGCTGCTGAACATCATGGGCATCGTCACGGCCGAGGTAGTCGGCGCGCGCCACGGCATCAGCTTCGGCGCCAGCGGCGACCTGCAGCACGTGATCTCGCGAATGGACGCCGGCGACCTGAGCCAGGTCGGCACGGCGCTCGACGTGGCCATGTACTCGGCGTCCGCGCTGATCTTCGTGGTGCTGGGTTTCGTGGTGTTCTTCTACTGCCTGGGCACGCTGTACGACGAGCGGCGCGACCGCAGCATCCTGTTCTGGAAATCGCTCCCCCTGTCGGACTCGTCGACCGTGCTGTCGAAGGTGGTCAGCGCCACGCTGGTGGCGCCGGTGGTGGCGACCGTGGCCGGCATCGTCGCGGGCATCGTGCAGTTGCTGTTGCTGGCTCTTACGCTGTCCTTCCACGGCGTCCACGTGTGGCAGCTGCTCGCGCTCGCCCATCCCTTCCGGGTGACGGCGAACATGCTCGGCCACATTCCGCTGTACCTGCTGTGGGCGCTGCCTTCGGTCGGCTGGCTGATGCTGTGCTCGGCCTGGGCCCGCACCAAGCCCTTCCTGTGGGCGATCGCCCTGCCCGTCGCCACCGGCCTGCTGGTCACCTGGTTCGGCATCATGGGGCTGTTCAACCTGTCCGCCGGCTGGTTCTGGCAGAACATCGTGGCACGCGGTCTGTTCAGCGCGTTCCCCGGCGCGAGCCTGGTCTGGGCCGACGACCGCATCCACACCGGCGAGCGGAACCTGGACTTCATGAACCTCAGCAACACCTACCAGCTGCTCGGCTCCGTGAACCTGTGGATCGGCGTGGCGGTAGGTGCCGCCCTGATTGCTGCCGCGATCTGGTTCCGCCGCTGGCGCGACGACAGCTGACCGCGGGGATCTGCCTCCGCCGCGCGCTGACACATCCAACGGAAAAAATCTCATGAAGACGAACGCGATCATCCTTGGCGTCTTTGGATTGATCCTTCTGCCCCCCCTCGCCGCCTGCAGCGGATCCGGGCAAACCGGCTCGAGCGGCGCCGGTGGAGTGGCGCAAGCGATGAAGGAGGTCCAGGAACAGACCTCGTCGTCGGCGATCTCCGCCGAAATCCACAAGGGCATCGAGCAGGCCAAGCGCGACCTGGCCACCAGGGACATCGACATCGACCACGTGCACGTCGGCCATGGCCGGCACGAGGACGGCGATGCCCTTCCCAAGGCCGCGATCACGCCGGGAGGCGACCTGGTGATCGCCGGCAAGACGGTGCCGGCCACGCCGCAGCAACACGCCCTGCTGCTGGACTACCGCCAGCAGCTCGTCGGCATCGCCGAGGCCGGCATGGACATCGGCGAGCACGGCGCCAACCTAGGCACCCAGGCGGCGAAGGAAGCGATCTGGGGCGCGCTCACCGGCAAGAGCGACAAGGAAATCGAGGCGAACATCAAGCCGCAGGCCGAGCAGATCAAGACCGCCGCGATGCAGCTCTGCCGGCGCCTGCCCGACCTGCTGGCCTCGCAGCAGAAGCTGGCCGCCGCCATGCCGCAGTTCAGTCCCTACGCGACGATGACGCAAAAGGACGTCGACGACTGCGGCAAGGACACCGACATCGACACGGACTGAGCGAGGCAGCGGCCTAGCTGTGATCTCTCAGTAGGTTGTTCACCCGGGGCGATCCCGGGATTCTGGAGGTGCGACCCAACCAGCACACCAGGAACCCCGGATGAACCTG
>NZ_JBBBNY010000013.1:0-97025 GCF_037137055.1 Fulvimonas yonginensis | reverse complement strand
TGCAGGTTCATCCGGGGTTCCTGGTGTGCTGGTTGGGTCGCACCTCCAGAATCCCGGGATCGCCCCGGGTGAACAACCTACTGAGAGATCACAGCTAGCCATCGCCGAACACGGCCGTCCGCCCGAGCGTAGGCACGCGTCGGCGAAACCGAGGGGCGCGCGGTCGGCCAAGCCTGGGCCTTCCCTGCGCCGTAGCCGTACCGGCGGCCCCCGTCAGGCCAGCGGAACGGCCGCCTTCGCCTGCAGCACGCCGTTGTGCAGCTCCAGCGTGCGGTCCATCTTCGCCGCCAGGCGGTGGTCGTGGGTGACCAGGATGAAGCTGGTGCCGACCTCGCGGTTCAGCTCCAGCATCAGCTCGTACACCTGCGCCGCGTTGCCTTCGTCGAGATTGCCGGTAGGCTCGTCGCCGAGCACGCAGGCCGGGCGGGTGACCAGCGCCCGCGCCACCGCGCAGCGCTGGCGCTCGCCGCCAGACAGCTCCGCCGGCTTGTGCTGCTCGCGCCTGCCCAGCCCGACCCGTTCCAGCAGCACGCGCGCCTGGCGCTCGGCCTCGGCGATGGCCACGCCGCGGATCAGCAGCGGCATGCACACGTTCTCCAATGCGGTGAACTCGGGCAGCAGGTGGTGGAACTGGTAGATGAAGCCCAGCGAGCGGTTGCGCACCCGGCCACGCTCGGCGTCGGAAAGCCGGGAGAGGACGCGGCCTTCGACTTCCACCTCGCCGCCGGTGAGCGTGTCCAGCCCGCCGATGATGTGCAGCAGCGTGCTCTTGCCGGAACCGGAGGCGCCGACGATGGCCAGCGTCTCGCCGCGGCGCAGTTCGAAGTTGACGTCGGTCAGCACCTCGGTCTTCAGGTCGCCTTCCTCGTAGGTCTTAGCGATGCCGCGGGCGCGCAGCACGATGTCGTTCTTCATGGCGTTGGACTCACTCATAGCGCAGCGCCTGCGCCGGCTGCGTGCGCGAGGCGCGCCACGCGGGATAGAGCGTCGCCAGCAGCGAGAAGACGAAGGTGACCAGGGTCACCCAGCCTACGTCGCTGGCCACCAGCTTGCTGGGGACCTCGCTGATGTAATAGACGTCGGGCGAGAGGAAGGTCACCCCGGTGACGTGCTCGATCCACTTGACGATGACCGGCAGCTTCCAGGACAGCAGCGAGCCCAGGCCTACGCCGAAGCCGATGCCGACCACGCCCACCAGCACGCCCTGCACCATGAACATGCCCATGATGCTGCGCGGCGTGGAGCCGAGCGTGCGCAGGATCGCGATGTCCGCCTGCTTGTCGGTGACCAGCATCATCAACATCGAGATCAGGTTGATCACCGCGACCAGGATGATCAGCGAGAGGATGATGAACATCACGTGCTTCTCCATCGAGATCGCGGAGAAGAAGTTGGCGTGGCTGTCCATCCAGGTCTGCACGACGTAGAACTGGCCCAGGTCGTTGGCGAGCTCCTTTGCCACCGGTCGCGCGTTGAACATGTCGTCGAGCTTGAGGCGGATGCCGGTGGGCCCGTCCAGGCTGCCGAGCTTCTCGGCGTCGTGCATGTTGATCAGCGCCAGGCCGGAGTCGAACTCCTGCATGCCGAGCTCGAAGATGCCCACCACGTGGAAGCCGCGCAGGCGCGGCACGCTGCCCATCGGCGTGGCGCGGAACTCGGGCACGGCCATGGTGACGCGGTCGCCCACGGTGACCCCGAGCGTGAGCGCCAGTTCCTTGCCCAGCACGATGTTCCAGCTGTCCGGCCTGAGTTCGTCGAGGCTGCCTTCGACCATGTGCGTGTTGATGTCGGAGACCTTGGGCTCCTGCCCCGGCTCGATGCCGCGCACCAGCGCGCCACTGGGCCGGCGGGCCTGCAGGAAGGCCTCCATCTCGACGTACGGCGCGGCACCCCGCACGTGCGGATTGGCCTCGGCGATCTTCACCGCGCGCGGCCAGTCCCGCACCGCCTCGCCCGGCAGGCCGGACACGGTGGCGTGCGAGATGGCGCCCAGGATGCGCGTGCGCAATTCCGAATCGAAGCCGTTCATCACCGACATCACCGTGATCAGCGCGGTGACGCTGATGGCAATGCAGACGATCGAGACGGTGGAAATGAAGGAGATGAACTGGTTGCGGCGCTTGGCGCGCGTGTAGCGCAGGCCGATGAACAGCTCGAGCGGTCGGAACATGGACGGTCGCTTTATCCGGTCGAAGGGCTGGCCGCCCGAGAACGCATTATCGGGCAATTGGACCGTCGTGCGCGGCGAAAGTGCCGCGCGGGCCGGCAGACGGTGGGAGCGGGCGCCCGCGATGCCTTTCGCCGAGGTCCGCACCGGCCAAGGAGTATCCGGGGCAAGCCCGCT
This sequence comes from Fulvimonas yonginensis, assembly GCF_037137055.1. Classification (NCBI taxonomy): domain Bacteria; kingdom Pseudomonadati; phylum Pseudomonadota; class Gammaproteobacteria; order Lysobacterales; family Rhodanobacteraceae; genus Fulvimonas; species Fulvimonas yonginensis. Next base: position 94,681 of record NZ_JBBBNY010000013.1, on the reverse strand, counting down.
GCTACAGGCTGGCGGATCGGGCGGGTTGCAGCGCGGCCAGGCGCATGCGCAGGCGCCGCCGCACGTCGGCATCCGCGTTGTCGGGCGCGAGCAGCAGCACCGCGACGCCCTCGGCGGTCCGCAGGCGCAGCAGCACGCAGGTGCCGAGGATGCGGAATGAAGCCAGCGTCGCCGGGATTTCGGCCTGGCCGGCCCGGTACAACGTCCAGTTCTCGCCGGCCAGGCCCACGCCGGCGATGCCGGAGCGCGAAAGCGTGCGCAGCGCGCGCGCGACGGACGCAAGCACTACGATCGCCAAGCCGGTCTTCAGGCCCCATGGCGCGCCGCTCAGGGCGATCGACGCCAGCGCCAGCACGGCCACGGCCGCCAGCAACGTCGACGGCAGCCGCGAGGGCCGGTAGTCAAAGCCGATGGCGGGCGCGGATGTCATCGATGATCGCCTGCCAGTCCGCGCGGGGCGCCCGCGCGTGGCCCATGATCCAGTCCCACAGGTCCGGGTCCTGGGCGTCGAGCAGCTCGTCGAAGGCCTGGCGTGTCGGCGGGTCGGCGCTGCCGTAGCGTTCGTCCAGCCAGCGACCCAGCAGCGCATCGAGCTCGCGCGTACCGCGGCGGGCACGCCAGCGCAGGCGGGCGAGGCTCATGGCGACGTGAGGCGCGAAGCGCCAGGCTCGGCTCCCTCTCCCCGTCGGGGAGAGGGTCGGGGCTTGCAGACAAGCCGGGAAGAAGCCACATCACGCCCTGTGGTACGCCCGGACAAGGCGCGGTTCGGGTATTCCGGCTGCATGGTGGCTGCCCTGGTGGAAGTCAGTCGCAAGCGTGGCCCCTCACCCCTTCTCCCCGGCGGGGGAGAGGGGAATGAGCGCGCCGCCCTTACGATCGGCGCTCGACCATCAGCTTCTTGATCTCGGCGATCGCCTTGGCCGGGTTCAGGCCCTTCGGGCAGGTGCGCGCGCAGTTCATGATGGTGTGGCAGCGGTACAGCTTGAACGGGTCTTCCAGGTCGTCCAGGCGCTCGCCGGTGGCCTCGTCGCGGCTGTCGGCGATCCAGCGGTAGGCCTGCAGCAGGATGGCCGGGCCGAGGTAGCGGTCGCCGTTCCACCAGTAGCTCGGGCAACTGGTCGAGCAGCAGGCGCACAGGATGCACTCGTAGTAGCCGTCGAGCTGCTTGCGGTCTTCCGGCGACTGCAGGCGCTCGCGCGCCGGCGCCGGGCTCTGCGTGCGAATCCATGGCTTGATCGAGGCGTACTGCGCGTAGAAGTGCGTCAGGTCCGGCACCAGGTCCTTGACCACCGGCATGTGCGGCAGCGGATAGATCGCCACCTCGCCGCCCTTGCAGTCGTCGATCGCCTTGGTGCAGGCCAGCGTGTTGGTGCCGTCGATGTTCATCGCGCAGGAGCCGCAGATGCCTTCGCGGCAGGAGCGGCGCAGCGTGAGCGTCGAGTCGATCTCGTTCTTGATCTTCAGCAGCGCGTCCAGAACCATCGGGCCGCACGAGGCGAGATCCACCTCGTAGGTGTCGATGCGCGGGTTCTGGCCGTCGTCCGGGCTCCAGCGGTACACCTTGAAGGTGCGCGGCTTCTTGGCGCCCTTCGCCGGGTAGTGCTTGCCGGACTGGATCTTGGAATTCTTCGGTAGCGTGAACTCTGCCACGATGGGTCTCCGGTCCGGTTTGATCAGTAAACGCGCTTCTTCGGCGGCACCACGTCGACCTCGTCGGTCAGCGTGTACATGTGCACCGGGCGGAAGTCGAAGCGGGTCTCGCCGTTCTCGCCCAGGCTGACGAGCGTGTGCTTCATCCACTGCTCGTCGTTGCGCTCGGGGAAGTCCTCGCGGGCGTGCGCGCCGCGGCTCTCGGTGCGCTGCTCGGCCGAGTGCATGGTGACCACCGCCTGCGCCAGCAGGTTGGACAGCTCCAGCGTCTCGATGAGGTCGGAGTTCCACACCAGCGAGCGGTCGGTGACGCCCACGTCCTTGAAGGATTCGTAGACCTCCGAGATCTTGCGCTTGCCCTCGGCCAGCGTCTCGCCGGTGCGGAACACCGCGGCGTCCTTCTGCATGGTGCGCTGCATCTCCAGGCGGATCTGCGCGGTCGGCCGGCTGCCCTTGGCATGGCGCAGGCCGTCGAAGCGGCCCAGCGCCTTGTCCAGGATGCTGGCCGGCAGGTCCTTGTGCGGCGCGCCCGGCTTGATGATCTCGGCGCAGCGGTTGGCCACCGCGCGGCCGAACACCACCAGGTCCAGCAGCGAGTTGGAGCCCAGCCGGTTGGCGCCGTGCACCGACACGCAGGCCGCCTCGCCGATGGCGAACAGGCCCGGCACCACGGCGTCCACGTCGTCGCCGCGCTTCTGCACGACCTCGCCGTGGTAGTTGGTCGGGATGCCGCCCATGTTGTAGTGCACGGTCGGGATGACCGGGATGGGCTCCTTGGTCACGTCCACGCCGGCGAAGATGCGCGCCGACTCGGCGATGCCCGGCAGGCGCTCGTTGATGACCTCGGCGCCCAGGTGCATCAGGTTGAGGTGGATGTGGTCCTTGTGCTCGCCGACGCCACGACCCTCGCGGATCTCGATGGTCATCGCGCGGCTGACCACGTCGCGCGAGGCGAGGTCCTTGGCGCTGGGCGCGTAGCGCTCCATGAAGCGCTCGCCCTCGGAATTGGTGAGGTAGCCGCCCTCGCCGCGCACGCCCTCGGTGATCAGGCAGCCGGCGCCGTAGATGCCGGTCGGGTGGAACTGCACGAATTCCATGTCCTGCAGCGCCAGGCCGGCGCGCAGCACCATGCCGCCGCCGTCGCCGGTGCAGGTGTGCGCGGAGGTGGCGCTGAAGTAGGCGCGGCCGTAGCCGCCGGTCGCCAGCACCACGGCCTGGCCGCGGAAGAAGTGCAGCGTGCCCTCGTTGAGGTCGAGCGCGAGCACGCCACGACAGACGCCTTCCTCGTCGAAGATCAGGTCGATCGCGAAATACTCGATGAAGAAGGTGGCGTCATGCGCCAGCGCCTGCTGGTAGAGCGTATGCAGGATCGCGTGGCCGGTGCGGTCGGCGGCGGCACAGGTGCGCTGCGCGGTGCCCTTGCCGTAATGCGTGGTCATGCCGCCGAACGGGCGCTGGTAGATCTTGCCTTCCTCGGTGCGCGAGAACGGCACGCCGTAGTGCTCCAGCTCGATGATCGCCGGGATCGCCTCGCGGCACATGTACTCGATCGCGTCCTGGTCGCCCAGCCAGTCCGAGCCCTTGATGGTGTCGTAGAAATGGAAGCGCCAGTCGTCCTCGCCCATGTTGCCCAGCGCGGCGGAGATGCCACCCTGCGCCGCCACGGTGTGCGAACGGGTCGGGAAGACCTTGGTGATGCACGCGGCCTTCAGGCCCTTCTCGGCCAGGCCGAAGGTGGCGCGCAGGCCCGCGCCGCCGGCACCGACCACGATCACGTCGTACTTGTGTTGCTGAACCTTGTAGGCTTCCATCGAACTCACGCTCCCAGGGCGGTGCGCAGCACCGCGAGCACGCTCGCCAGGGCGGCGAGCACGGCCAGAAACTTGATCGCCATCAGGAGCGTCGCTTCCTTCCAGCGGGTGTGCACGTAATCCTCGATCACCACCTGCAGGCCGAGCACGGCGTGCCAGAAGGCGGTGATGACGAAGGCGATCATCAGCACCGCGTTCCATGGCTGCGCGATGAGCGCGCGTGCTGTGGCGTAGTCGGCATGCAGCACGCGCAGCACCAGCGCCACCAGCCACAGGCCCAACGCGACCAGCGCGACCGCGGTCACCCGCTGCGTCCACCAGTGACTCACGCCGTGCTGGGCCGAACCCAGGCCGCGGGCCTTCTTCAGCGGATTGCGGTATTCCTTCGGATAGGCGCTCATGCGGCAGCTCCCAGGGTCAGCACGTAGGCCCACGCCAGCACCGTCAGCAACAGGCTGACCACGACCGAGGCCCAGCTCGAGCGCACGAACTGCACGATCTCGTAGCCGTAACCGGCGTCCTGCACCAGGTGACGGATGCCGTTGCACAGGTGGTAGAACAGCGACCAGCTCCAGCCGACCATCAGGACGATGCCCACCGGGCTGCCGACGAACGCCGCGAAGCGGGCGAAACGCGCCTCGCCACCGGCCAATGCCAACAGGCCCCAGGCCACCAGCAGCAACCCCACGGACAGGGCGATGCCGGTCGCGCGGTGCAGGATGGAGGTCACCATCTGCACCTGCCATCGATAGACGGAAAGATGGGGGGAAATCGGTCGTCGCGTGTCTGCCATGGCGGCTGTCCGTGTAGTGGAATCGCTGGCGTCCGATCGCCCCTTCTGCGCCGACGCGGCATGCACCGCGGCGATCAGAAGTCGATGCAGCGCCCGTTCTTTTCCCAGTCGCCGTAGCGGGTGGGATCGGGCGCCGGCCGCTCCGGCGCCGCCCCGCCTTCCGCCGGCCGTGCGGGCACGACGGCGCTCTCCGCGGGTGCGGGAGCCTGACCGGGTTCGGTTTGGGAGGAGGTCTCGGACATAAACAAAGCCGCGGAAGCGTAATACGCGCGAGCGGGACAGCACAACCTCGCGCGCCGCGTGCCGGGAGCGCGAAGCCTTGCCTTCCGGCACGTCATCACCCATGTTCCGCGCATGCCAAACCCCTACTCCGCCCAGCTCGTCTCCCTCGAAGGCGCCGACGCGATCGCGTTCGCGCAGGCCCAGTTCAGCAGCAACCTCGCCGGCCTCGCGGACGGTCGATGGCAGTTCGGCGCATGGCTCGACGCACAGGGGCGCGTGCGGGCGCTGTTCCACCTGCTGCGCGTGGACGAGCAGCGTCTCCGGCTGTTGTTGCGTGGCGGCGAGGCCGGCGCGTTCGCCGCGGCGCTGCAGCGCTACGTGTTTCGGGCGAAGGTGCGCATCACGACCGACGTACGGGCGATGGGCACGGGCGAGCCGCTGGCGCTGCACACGTCGGATGCGAGCAAGGGAACGTTCGCGCTCGGGTGCGGTTCGCACAGCCTCGTCGTCGGCGAGCGCGACGACGACACCTGGCGTCTGCCGCAACTGCGCGCAGGCTGGCCGTGGCTGCCGGCGTCCCTGCTCGGCGAACTGCTGCCCGCATCGCTGGAGCTCGGCCCGCTCGGCGCCACGGCCCTGGACAAGGGCTGCTATCCCGGTCAGGAGATCGTCGCGCGCCTGCATTATCGCGGTGGCAACAAGCGCCATCTGCGACACGTGCAGCTGTCACGCCCCCTCACGCCCGGCGCCGTGCTGCGCGAGGGCGACCAGGTGTTCGCGCAACTGCTCGACGTGGTGCCGGTGGACGGTGCGGCCGAAGCGCTGGCCGTCGTGCACGAAGGCTTCACGAAGAACCTTCACGGCGGTCTTCACGCGACACACGAGGCGCAGCCGGTACACATCCGCAGCGCCGAACACGCGCCGTGCACGCGCGAACGAGGAAGGTGAGTCGAACGTGAACCGGCCCCATCCGGCACTTGCCAGCGGACGATCCCCCCACTAGGCTCCCGCCGAATTTCAATGATGCCCATCGCCCACGGGCATCTGCACGCGACGAACCGGAGGGGTCCGGATCGGCGCGACCCGGCGGAAAAAGCCGGATGGAACGACCGCTTCGCGGAACAATCTAAGCAGCAGCCGCAGTCCCGCAGACCGGTGAAGGTCGCGGCAGCAGAGCGCGCGCGCAACAACCAGGCCGGCTTCGGACCCGCCGGCCACGCCACAGTCCCGTGGCAAAGCGTCCCGACTTCAGGTTTCGGTCGCGACGATCAATCCAGGTGGAACGGCCTGCCCGCCCGTCCACCGCAACGGCGCACGAGATGGAGGTTTCGTCTCGCGCGTACAGCACGTTGGAGGCAGACAATGAAACTTTCCATGCTGTTGTGGCTGACGTCCGTACTGCCGCAGCCGATCGCGGACCAGGCCTGCCTGGCCACCACCGTGTATCTGGAGGCGCGCAGCGAATCGACCATCGGCCAGCTCGCCGTCGCCGAGGTTGCGCTGCGACGCCGCGAACGCGGCCGCTGGGGCGACACGGTTTGCAAGGTGGTGGCCGCTCCGCACCAGTTCGCCATCACGGCCACACCCGGCTCCTACGACATCTCCAACTTCAAGGCCTTCGCCAAGGCCTGGAAGGTCGCCGGGTATTCGCTGGACAACTGGTCGCTGCCCGTGGCTCAGCGGCAATTGCTGGTACCACACGCCGATCATTTCGCCACCGTGGCGATCGCACCGACCTGGTCACTCAACCACACCAGCACCACCATCGGCGAACACCGCTTCTACGCGGTCAACTAATACTTTCCGGCAGCAAAAAGGGCCCTCGCGAGAGGGCCCTTCTTTTTTGGACGTCTAGACGTCCACGCATTTCATCGCACAGGGTAGACGTGATCACCGCGCACCTGAGCGTAGTCGCCGACCCGCAGCCCCGGGTCCTCGCGCTGGGTCACCGTCGCATACTGCCCGTTGTCCAGGCGCAGCGTGACGCGCCACGCAGGCACCTCGCCGTTGCCGGTGCGCTTGCCGACCTGGTTGCCGACCACGCCGCCGGCCACCGCGCCGGCCACGGTGGCGGCCTTGCGACCGTTGCCCTTGCCGACCTGGTTGCCCAGCACGCCCCCGGCGACCGCGCCGATCACCGCACCCAGCGTGCCGTGGCCGCCTTCCTCGACGTAGACCTGCTGGATGTCCTGCACCACGCCGCAGTCCTGGCAACGGGTCGCGCCATAGCCGGCGCCCCGGGGACCGTAACCGCCGCTGGGATATCCGTTGTTGCCGTAAGGGCTGCTGGCGCAGCCGGCGAGCGCGAGACTGCCCGTCAACGCAGCCGCCAGCGCGAGATTGCGGGATCGAGTGGCCATGGGATCACTCCTCGTGTGGGGTGCATGGATGATCGCGCGCGGTCCGTCCATGGACCGCCTAGGTTCCGTCAGACCTCAATGCGCGTCGGAGACGGCAACCACGCCTTCCTGCACCTGCACGCGATCGCCCGGGTCATGGTCCATCCGCACGGTGCGGGTCACGCCGTTGTACTCGTAGCGCACGTTGTAGCCGACCACCTTGGTGCTGGTGTCGTTGACCGTTTCGCACTTGCGCTCGGTGGTGGTGGTGACGTTGGCCTGCTGGCGATTCTCCTGGATCTTCTTGCCCGCGTAGCCCCCCGCCACGGCGCCGGCCACGGTCGCCAGGGTCTTGCCCTTGCCGCCGCCGACCTGGTGGCCGAGCAGGCCACCGGCCACGGCGCCGATCGCGGTGCCGGCGATCTGGTGCTGATCCTTCGGCGGCTCGCTGTGGGTGACCACCTCGTCGTGGCAGACCTGGCGCGGATTGCTCACCGTCTTGCGCACCGGATCGACGCTGACCACCCGGGCGTACTTGACGCCGTTGTCGGCCTGCGCGCTGGACGATGCGTTGGCCAGGCCGGCATCGGCGCTGGCATCGCGGTTGCAAGCCGAAAGGCCTATCGCGAGCGCTGCCGCGATCCCCACCTGAAGCGCATTGACCATCAACCTGTTCATGACTCGATCTCCTCGATTAACTGCGGTGAGCGTAGCGCGCCTCGCGCTCATGCGATCACCTGCGCAGCCATTGAACCTTCGCCATACTGAATCCGACCTAGACCAAATTTCGACATCCCCGACCGACGTGACGAACACGTGACGGAGCGCTCAGACCGCATGCTCAATCCCTGCCCCTCCGCCCCCGTACTGGTCGATACCCACGTGCACCTGGATGACCCCGGCTTCGACGCCGACCGCGCGGATGTGCTCGCCCGCGCCCGCGACGCGGGCGTGCACATGCTCGTCGTTCCCGGCATCGATGCGTCCGGCTGGCCGCGGATCAGGGACCTGTGCGCCAGCCATGCCGGACTGTTCCCGTGCTACGGCCTGCACCCGCTGTTCCTCGATCATCACCGGCCCTCGCACCTGGATGCGTTGCGACACTGGCTGACCCACGAGGCGACCGTCGCGCTCGGCGAGATCGGACTGGATTTCTACGTGCGAGGCCTCGATCCCCAGGCGCAGCGCCGCTACTTCGAAGCGCAATTGGACATGGCGCTCGAACTGTCCCTGCCGGTGATCGTGCACGCGCGCCGCGCCGTGGAGGAGGTGGTGCTCGCGCTGCGCGACCGCCCGGGGCTGCACGGCGTGGTGCACAGCTTCGCCGGCAGCGAGCAGCAAGCCGAGCGGCTCTGCGAGATGGGCTTTTATCTGGGCATCGGCGGGCCGGTCACCTACGCGCGCGCCCGGCGGCTTCGGCGCGTGGTGGCGAGCCTGCCGATCGACCGTCTGCTGCTGGAAACCGACGCCCCGGACCAGCCCAACGCGGGCCGCCAGGGTGTGCGCAACGAGCCGGCCTACATGCGCGAAACCCTGCGGGTGATTGCCGAGCTGCGCGGGGAGTCGCCCGCCTCGGTCGCGGCCGCCACCACCGCGAACGCCTGCCGGCTGTTCGGCCTGCCGATACCGCACTGAACGCTCCTGCTGCAGGACGGGGCAGGCACTTGCCACCTGTCCGGGGCCGCGCTAAATTAATTCACCAGTGAAATATGAGCTGATGAAATGGCACGTCTGGCGGACTGCATCGCGATGATGGACGAGGGCATCGGACGGGTGAGCCAGGTCATCCCGGACATGCCCGTCGCCGAAGCCCGCCTCACGCGCCTGCTGCTGATGGTCGGCCACACCTTCGACGAAGCGGTCGAGCAGGAACTGCGACCCCACGGCATCAACCACAGCGACTTCCTCACGCTGATGATCCTGTACAGCCGCCCGGACGGAAGCTCCACGCCGGGCGAACTGTGCGAGTACACCTCCCAGGGCGCCACCAACATGACGCGCATCGCCAATGCGCTGGTCAAGCGCGGGCTGATCACGCGCGGGCCCAGCGAGGAGGACCGCCGCCGCGTGGTCATCCGCATCACTCCGGCCGGGCGCCGTTTCGTGCAGAAACTGCTGCCGCCGCTGTTTCCCCGTGTCAGCGCCGCCTACGCCGGCTTCAGCGAGGCCGACAAGCGCAATTTCAGCCGCCTGCTGCGCAAGCTCGCCGCCAACCTCGATCGCCTGGACGAGGCCCCCACCCCGTGAAGGACGCCGCCCCATGAGACCTGCCACGCTCCGTCTCCGCACGACGCTGGCCGCGACCACTGCGCTGGCGCTGGCCGCCTGCGCCACGCCGCCGGCCCGGCTTTCCCCGCCGCAACTGCGTGACGACGTGCCCCTTGCCGGCATCGAGACGGCGCCGCGCGCCGGCTGGCCCGATCCGCGCTGGTGGCGCGCCTACGACGATCCGCAGCTGAACGAGCTGATCGACCGTGCGATGCGCCAGGCGCCCAACCTGGAACTGGCGCGCAGTCGCGTGCAGGGCGCCGAACAGTCCGCGCGCCTGGCAGCGGCGCAGATGGGCCTGTCCGTCAACGGCAACGTGCAGTTCTCCCGCCAGCGGATGAGCGAGCACGGCCTGATCCCCAGCCGGTTCCTCGGCTTCACCTGGTACAACCAGGCCGATCTCGGCGTGCAGTTGAAATACGACTTCGACTGGTGGGGCAAGAAGCGCGCCGCGGTGGAGGCGGCGCTGGACCGGGCGCACGCCGCCGAGGCGCAGCGCAGCGCGGCCGCGCTGGCGCTGCAGTACGCGGTCGCCACCACCTATTTCGGCTGGCAGGCGGATCAGGCACGCCTGGCCCTGGCCGACCAGTCGCTCGCCACCCAGCGGCAACTGCTGCACATCGCCCGGTTGCGGGTGCGCCAGGGCGTGGACCTGGCCGATACCGTCGAGCAGGCGCAGGCGCAGCTGGCGGCGCTCGAGCAGATGCGCACGGCGATCGACGGTTCGGCCAAGGTGCGCCGCGCGGTGCTCGCCTCGCTGCTGGGCGTGGCGCCGGCCGAACTGCCGGCGCTGCAGCCGCGCCCGCTCCCGGCCGTCGCCGGCGGGTTGCCTGCCAACGCCAGTCTCGATCTGATCGCCAGGCGCCCGGACATCGCCGCCAGCCGCTGGCAAGTGGAGGCCGCGCTGCGGCAGACCGACGCCGCCCGCGCCGAGTTCTTTCCCGACTTCAGCCTGAGCGCGCTGGCCGGCCTTTCCAGCATCGACATGGGCAAGTTGTTCACCGCCGGCAGCCGTACCTTCGCGCTGACGCCGGCGCTGCACCTGCCGATCTTCGAAAGCGGCACGCTCGAGGCCAACTACGGGCTCAGCCGCGCGCAACTGGACAGTGCGGTGGCGCAGTACCGAAGCACCGTGCTTGAGGCGGCCCGCGACGTGGCCACGCAGGCGCTGGGCGCGGAGCAGCTTGCTGCCCAGCGTGACCAGCAGCAGGCCCAGCTCGCTGCCGACGAACGCCTGCTCGCCAACGCCCGGGCGCGCCTGCGCCAGGGCGTGCGCGACGCCCGCGAGAGCCTGGCCGCCGAACTCGCGCTGCTGCAGCAGCGCGATGCGGCCACCCAGTTGCATGCGCAGGCGCTGGCCACCGACCTGGCGCTGATCAAGGCGCTGGGTGGCGGTTACCGCAGCGACGCCAAGCCCCGGATCGCCTCGTCCACTTCCCCTTCCCCTGCTGGAGCCGTCGACCATGAGCGCCACTGACGCCGACAAGCCCGCCGCCAACGAGAGCGGCCTGGCCGCGAAGAACCCGGCCAAGCGCCGCCGCGCCCTGCTGATCGTGGCGGCGGTCTTCATCCTGGTCGCGCTGATCTGGATCGCGCTGTGGATGTTCGTGTTCTCGCGGCGGGAAAAGACCGACAACGCCTACGTGGGCGGCAACCAGGTGACGATCTCCGCCCAGGTACCGGGTACCGTGGTGGCGATCATGGCCGACGACACCCAGCGCGTGGAGGCCGGCCAGGTGCTGGTCCGGCTCGATCCGACCGACGCGCAGGTGCGCCTGGCCCAGGCACGCAGCGCGCTGGCGCAGGCGGTACGCGGCGTGCGCCAGCAGACCAGCTCGGCCAGCAGCGCCGACGCCCAGGTCGCGGCGCGCAAGCTGGAGCTGGCCAAGCTCGAAGCCGACCTCAAGCGCCACCTGCCGCTGCTGGCCGCCCATGCCGAATCGCCCGAGATCGTGCAGCACCTGCGCGACGGCGTGGCGCAGGCGCGCGCCGCGCTGGAGGCGGCGCAGGCCCAGGCCGCCGCCGCGCACGCGGCGGTCGAGGGCACCGACGTGGCCGACAACCCGGCGGTGCTGCAGGCGCGCGCCAACTTCCGCGCTGCCTGGATCGCCGCGCAGCGCAACGCGATCCTTGCCCCGGTCTCGGGCTACGTGGCGCAGCGCAGCGTGCAGCTGGGCAACAGCGTGCAACCCGGCCAGCAGCTGATGACGGTGGTGCCGCTGCACGACCTGTGGATCGACGCCAACTTCAAGGAAAGCCAGCTGCAGCACATCCGCATCGGCCAGCCGGCGACGATCGAGGCGGACATCTACGGCGGCGACGTCGAGTACCACGGCAAGGTGATCGGCCTGGGGGCCGGCACCGGCAGCGCCTTCTCGCTGCTGCCGGCGCAGAACGCCACCGGCAACTGGATCAAGGTGGTGCAGCGCGTGCCCGTGCGCATCGCGCTGGACGACCGCGAGCTGGACAAGCACCCGCTGCGCGTGGGCCTGTCCACCGAGGTCACCATCGACATCACCGACGACACCGGCCCGATGCTGGCGCGAGCGCCCGCGCAGCAGCCGGTCGCCGAGACCACCGTGTACGACCGGATGATGGACAAGGCCGACCAGGAGGCCCAGCGCATCATCCAGGCCAACCTGCCCCGCGCCGCCCGCTGACCCGAAGGCCCCTTCCCCATGGCCGCCACCCCCGACAACAGCAAGCCGTTGCCACCGCTGCACGGCGGCAAGCTGGTCCTGCTCACCGCCGCGGTCGCGTTCAGCACCTTCATGGAGGTGCTGGACATGACCATCGTCAACGTCGCCGTACCACACATCGCCGGCAGCCTCAGCGTGAGCCCCAGCGAGGGCACGTGGACGATCAGCTCCTATGCCATGGCCAGCGCCATCATGCAGCCGCTCACCGGCTGGGTGGCCAAGCGCTTCGGCGAGGTAAGGACCTTCGTCGCCTCGGTGCTGCTGTTCGTCGCCTTCTCGATGCTGTGCGGCCTGGCGACCTCGATGCCGATGCTGGTGTTCGCGCGCCTGATGCAGGGTGCCGGCTCCGGGCCGATGGTGGCGCTGTCGATGACCCTGCTGCTGTCGAGCTATCCCAAGGAACGGCAGGGCATCGCGCTGGCGCTGTGGGCGATGACGGTGGTGATCGCGCCGATCTTCGGTCCGATCCTGGGCGGCTGGATCACCGACAACCTCTCCTGGCCGTGGATCTTCTACATCAACCTGCCGGTGGGCGTGCTCGCGGCGGTAGTCACCTGGGCGCTGCTGCACAAGCGCGAGACCAAGACCGTGCGCATCCCGATCGACAGCGTCGGCCTGGCGCTGCTGGTGGTGGGCATCGGCGCGTTGCAGTTCATGCTGGACAACGGCAACGACCACGACTGGTTCGCCTCGCCGATGATCACCACGCTGGGCATCGTCGCGCTGGTCTGCCTGACCTTCCTGGTGGTGTGGGAACTGCACGCCAAGCACCCGGTGGTCGACCTGTCGCTGTTCCGCCAACGCAACTTCACCGTCGGCGTGGTGGCGCTGTCGCTGGGCATGTTCGCCTTCTTCGGCATCAACGTGGTCTTCCCGCTGTGGCTGCAGACCACGCTCGGCTACACCGCGACGTGGGCCGGCCTGGCGACCGCGCCGGTCGGCGTGCTGGCCTTCCTGGTCTCGCCCATCCTGGGCCGCAACATGCACCGGCTGGAACTGCGCGCGGTGGTGACCTTCGCGTTCATCACCTTCGCCGCCACCTCCTACTGGTTCTCCACCTTCGACAGCGCGGCCTCGTTCTCCACCCTGGTGGTGCCGCGCTTCGTGATGGGCCTGGCGATTCCCTGCTTCTTCATCCCGCTGAACCAGATCTACCTGGCCGGCCTGCCGGCCTCGGACATCGCCAGCGCCTCGGGCCTGGCCAATTTCTGCCGCACGATGGGCTCGAGCATGTCCACCGCGATCACGGTGACGCTGTGGGACCACCGCGGCGAGTTCCACCATGCGCGGCTGACCGAATACGTGAGCCCGGCGCAGCCGGCCGCCACCCACTTCGTCGACCAGCTTTCGCACTGGGGTCTGTCGCACCAGCAGACGATGGGACTGATCAACCAGCTGGTGACACGCGAAGGGCTGACCCTGGCGGTGAACGACGTGTTCTTCGGCTGCGCCGTGCTGTTCCTGGCGCTGATCCCGATCCTGTGGTTCGCCCGGCCGCCGTTCGGCAGCGCAGGCGGTGCGATGGGCCATTGACGCGTAGCGGCACGGCCGGATTTGCTGCACCGGCGGGTGCAGCATGGATTACTGGTGCAGCGCAATACGTTCTGCTAGCGTGTCGCGCATGGCACAAAAACTGCGCATCATCAAGAAGTACCCGAACCGCCGCCTGTACGACACGGAGATCTCCAGCTACATCACGCTGGAGGAGGTCCGTCAACTGGTGCTGGACGGCGAATCCTTCGAGGTCCGCGACGCCAAGAGCGGGGAAGACCTGACCCGTTCGGTCCTGCTGCAGATCATCTCCGAGCACGAGGAGAAGGGACAGCCGATGCTGTCGCCGCAGCTGCTCAGCCAGATCATCCGCTTCTACGGCGACTCGCTGCAGGGTTTCATGGGCCCGTACCTGGAGCGCAGCCTGCAGGTCTTCCTCGACCAGCAGCAGCAGTTCCGCGCCCAGCTCAACAGCCTGATGGGCCAGACGCCCTGGTCGATGCTCAACGAACTCACCGAGCGCAACCTGGACGCGTGGAAGACCATGCAGCGCGGCTTCCTGGACGCCGCCGCGCAGACGGCGCCGAACAAGACCCGCAAGGGCTGACCCCCGCCCTCGTCAGTCGAGTCTTGTCGGCATGGGCGGCGATCGCCCCCCGGGAGAAGGCCGGAACGAGGGGCCAGGGCTTGCGGGACGCCTCCGTCCTTCGGCTCGTCGCGTGAAGGCTCCTTCACGCAAGACCCGCGCCTCATACACCCCCTCCCGGAGCAGCGGGCGCCGTAGGCGTTGCAGTCGCGCGCCGCTTGCGGAACAGTTCGCGGGATGCCCGGAACGGATCGCCCATGAGCAGCAAGCCCCCCCTTACCCTGATCGGCGGCGGCCTGGTCGGCGCGCTGCTGGCCCAGCAACTCGCTCGCCGCGGCTTCGTCGTGGACGTGTTCGAGAAGCGCCCGGATCCGCGCGTGTCCGGGTTCGCCGGAGGCCGCTCGATCAACCTGGCCCTGGCCGAGCGCGGCCTGCAGGCGCTGCGCAGCGCGGGACTGGCCGAGCAGGTCCTTGCGCACGCGGTGATGATGCGCGGTCGCATGGTGCACACTGCCGATGGCCGCAGCGGACTGCAGCGCTACGGCGTGGACGACAGCGAGGTGATCTGGTCGGTTTCGCGTGGCGGGCTGAACATGCTGTTGCTGGACGCGGCCGAGGCGGCCGGCGTGCGCTTCCACTTCGGCCAGGGGCTGGCCGCGGCGGACTTCGACGCCGGACGCATGCGCGTGGTCGGACTGGACGGCACCGAACGCGACGTCGACGCGCCGGTGCTGATCGGCGCCGATGGCGCAGGCTCGGCCCTGCGTGCCGCGATGAACGCCCATCGGCCCCTGGGCGAGCGGACCGACTGGCTGGGGCACGGCTACAAGGAGTTGGAGATCCCGCCCGCCACCCAGCTCCCGGACGCGCTGCTGCGCGACAGCGGCGGGCACGACCAGTTCGCGATCGAGCCCCATGCGCTGCACATCTGGCCGCGCGGCGGCTACATGTGCATCGCCCTGCCCAACACCGAAGGCAGCTTCACCGTCACCCTGTTCCTGCCCGGGCACGGAGCGCACCCGAGCTTCGCCACGCTGCCCGATTCGCGCGCCGCCGAGACGTTCTTCCGCGAGGAATTCGGCGACCTGCTGCCGCTGCTGCCGCGCTTCGCCGAGGACTACGACGCGCACCCGGTCGGCACGCTGGCCACGCTCTACCTGGAGCGCTGGCACCTGGGCGGCCGCGCGCTGCTGGTCGGCGACGCGGCGCACGCCATCGTGCCGTTCCACGGCCAGGGCATGAATTGCGGCTTCGAGGACACCGTGGTGCTGGCCGCGCTGCTCGACGGCAACGACACCGCCGAGGCCTTCGCCGAGTTCCAGCGCATCCGCCAGCCGAACGTCGGCGCGATCGCCACCATGGCACTGGAGAACTACGTGGAGATGCGCGATTCGGTGGCGGACCCGCGCTACCTGGCCAAGCGCGAACTGGGCGCGCGCCTGGCCGCCCGCGCGCCGCAGCATTTCATGGCGCGCTACCGCATGGTCACCTTCACCCACCTGCCCTATGCCTACGCGCTGGAGCGCGGACGCGCGCAGGACCTGCTGCTGGAGCAATTGCTGCGCGAGCGCAACGACCCGGATGCGGTGGACCTGGACGCCGCGGTGGCGACGCTGGAGGCCACGCTGCCGCCGCTGCCGCCGCTGCGCCATGGATGAGGAGCTGCTGAAAGCCTATTGCCGCAGCGCCTACCGCGTGCGGCTGCGCTGCGGCGGCGCCGCCACCCTGCGCATCGGCGAGCCGCTGCCGGTGGCGCTGCGGCCGCTCGCCGGCGATCGCGACTGGGGCTTCCTCACCGCCTGGAACCCGCGCTCCCGGCCGCTGCCGCCGGCGGTCAACCGTGCTGCCCAGCGCCGGCTGCTGGCCGACCTGCGGGCGGGCGCCGGGCTGGAACTCCACCCCGCGGTCGGCGTGGGCACCGACGGCTGGCGCGAACCGAGCCTGTGGATCGTCGGCATCGCGCCCGGCACGCTGGAACGCCTGGCCGAACGCTACGGCCAGAACGCCTGGCTGCAGGGGCACGGGGCGGGTAGCGCCCACCTCCAGCTTCGCTGAGGCACCCGCGCGCGGGTGCGCTCCCGCACCGCATGGACAAGGCGCGCACGCATTGCGGACAATCCGCCGGATGACTTCCGTCCAGCCCAACCCGTTGCTGCAGGCACGGGGCCTGTCCTTCCTCCGCGCGGACGAGCCCGTGTTCGGGCCGCTCGACTTCGACCTGCACGCGGGCGAGGTGGCGCTGGTGGAGGGCGACAACGGCAGCGGCAAGACCACCCTGCTGCGGCTGCTGGCCGGCCTGCTGCACGTGGGCGAGGGCGAGCTGCGCTGGCGCGGCGCGCCCTGGCAACGCGACGCCTGCGCCAGCGAGGTGCTGTTCCTGGGCCACCAGCTCGGCCTGAAGACGGACATGAGCCCGCGCGAGAACCTGCGCGTCGCCGCCGGCCTGCACGGCACGCGCGAGGGTCGCACACCTGCCTCGGTGCTGGCCGAGGTGGGCCTGGCCGGCTACGAGGACGAACCCGTGCGCCGGCTGTCCGCCGGCCAGAAGAAGCGCGCGGCGCTGGCCCGCCTGCTGCTCCTGCCCGCGGTGCTGTGGCTGCTGGACGAGCCCTACGCCAACCTCGACCGCGCCGGCATCGCGCTGGTCAACCGCCTGCTGGAAGGGCAGGTGGCCGCGGGCGGCGCCGCGCTGGTCACCAGCCACGGCGCCGTGAGCTTCCATGGCGGCGAACCGAAGCGGATCCGGATGCATGGCTGAGGCGGTCCGCCAGATACGCGAAAGCGACGGTCTCATCGTCGCCTTCGGCGGTCCCACCGGCAGAGCCCGCGGGAGCACGGCATGAGCCGGGCCCCCGTTTCGCGCGCCTGTGCGGCGGTGCTGCGCCGCGACCTGACGCTGGCCTGGCGGCGGCGCGGCGACATCGCCATGCCGGTGCTCTATGCGCTGATCGTGGCCACGCTGTTCCCGTTCGCGCTGGGGCCGGAGCAGGCGCTGCTGCAGCGCATCGCCGGCGGCGTGGTGCTGGTCACCGTGCTGCTGGCCATGCTGCTGGCGCTGGATGCCATGTTCCGCAGCGACATCGAGGACGGATCGCTGGAACAGCTGGTGCTCGCGCCGCAGCCGCTGGCGCTGATGCTGGGCATGAAGATCCTGGCGCACTGGCTCACCACGGCGCTGCCGCTGATCGTGATCGCGCCGCTGCTGGCCGGCATGCTGCACCTGCCGGTGCCGGTGATGGGCGTGCTGCTGCTGGCGTTGGCGCTGGCCACGCCGATGCTCAGCCTGCTCGGCGCGGTACTGGTCGCGCTGACGGCCGGCACGCGTCGCTCTGGTATGCTGCTCGCCCTGATGCTGCTGCCGCTGTGCGTGCCGGTGGTCATCTTTGCCGCAGGTGCGGTCGCGGCCGCCCAACAGGGGTTACCGTGGGTCGCTCCGATCGCCTGGCTCGGCGCGGCCCTCGCCCTGACCCTGGTGCTGGCGCCGCTGGCCTGCGCCGCCGCCCTTCGCATTGCTTTGGACGCCTGATCCGCCATGTCCAAGTGGATTCCCCTCTGGCTGCACAAGCTCGGTTCGCCGCCGGTCTTCTACCGCTTCGCCGGCACGCTGCGGCCCTGGTTCCTGGCGCTCGCCCTGCTCGCCGGCGCCGTCGGCCTGTACGGCGGGCTGGTGCTGGCCCCGGCCGATTACCAGCAGGGCGACGCCTACCGCATCATCTTCATCCACGTGCCCAGCGCCTGGATGAGCCTGTTCATCTACGCCGCCATGGCGGTGGCAGCTTTCATCGCGCTGGTCTGGCGGATCAAGCTGGCCGAGGCCGTGGCGATGGAATCGGCGCCGGTCGGCGCGGCCTTTACCTTCATCACCCTGGTCACCGGCTCCCTGTGGGGCAAGCCGATGTGGGGCACCTGGTGGACCTGGGACGCGCGACTCACCTCCGAACTGGTGCTGCTGTTCCTCTACCTCGGCGTGATCGGCCTGTACCACGCCTTCGAGGATCGCCGCCAGGGCGCGCGCGCCGCGGCCTTCCTCGCGCTCGTCGGCATCATCAACGTGCCGATCGTGCACTTCTCGGTGAACTGGTGGAACACGCTGCACCAGGGCTCCACCGTGCGCATCCTCGGCCCGTCCAGGATCAGCGGCGACATGCTGTGGCCGCTGCTGACCATGATGGTGGCAACCAAGCTCTACTACGTGGCCAGCCTGTTCGGCCGCGTGCGCGCCGACCTGCTGGAGCTGGAGGGTGGCAAGGACTGGGTTCGCCGCATCGCCGCCGGGGAGAACGCATGAGCGCGTTCCTCGCCATGGGCGGCTACGCCGCCTACGTGTGGCCGGCCTACGCCGTGTTCTTCCTGGTGCTGATCGCCGACTTCGTTTCCCCGCTGCTGCGCCGCCGACGCAACCTGCGCGAACTTCGCGCACGACTCACGCGTCAAACCGCCCGCCAGCAACGCGCCACCCCACCCGTGAACCCATGAATCCCACCCGCAAGCGCCGCCTCACCATCGTCCTGCTGATCCTCGCCGCCGCCGTGGTGGCGGTCGGGCTGACCGTGTTCGCCCTGCAGCAGAACATGAACTACCTGTTCACCCCGAGCCAGGTGCGAGCCGGCCAGGCCGAGGCGTACCAGACCTTCCGCCTGGGCGGCATGGTCAAGTCCGGCTCGATCGTGCGCTCGAAGGATTCGCTCAAGGTCGACTTCACCGTGGTGGACGCCGACGGCGCCATGCCGGTCGAGTACACCGGCATCCTCCCCGACCTGTTCCGCGACAACCAGTCGGTGATCGCCACCGGGCACATGGCCGGCGACCGCTTCATCGCCACCGAGGTGCTCGCCAAGCACGACGAGACCTACATGCCGAAGGAACTGAAGGACGCCATGGAGAAGGCGCACCACGGCGGCAAGGCCGTGGCCGCCAGCGGGGCGCCGCAATGACGCCGGAACTGGGCCAGCTCGCGCTCGTCCTCGCGCTGCTGCTGGCGCTCGCCCAGGGCGTGCTGCCGCTGCTCGGCGCCTGGCGCGGCAACCGCGCGCTGATGGCGACCGCCCGCCCGGCTGCCGCCGGCCAGGCGGTGTTCGTGGCGATGGCGTTCGGCCTGCTGGCCTGGGCGTTCCTGCGCTTCGATTTCTCGGTGCAGTACGTGGCCGACAACTCGAACCTCGCCCTGCCCTGGTACTACCGCATCGCCGCGGTGTGGGGCGCGCACGAGGGCTCGATGCTGCTGTGGGTGCTGATCCTCAACCTGTGGACGGTCGCGCTGGCCGCCTTCAGCCGGCAGCTGCCGGAGGTCTTCGCCGCGCGGGTGCTGGGCGTGCTGGGGATCGTCGCGGTCGGCTTCCTCGCCTTCATCGTCTTCACCTCCAACCCGTTCGCGCGGCTGCTGCCGATGCCGCCGGACGGCGGCGACCTCAACCCGGTGCTGCAGGACCCGGGCATGACCTTCCACCCGCCCGTGCTGTACATGGGCTACGTGGGCTTCTCGGTGGCCTTCGCCTTCTCCATTGCCGCGCTGCTGGGCGGCGCGCTGGAGCAGACCTGGGTGCGCTGGGCGCGGCCGTGGACCAACGCCGCCTGGGCCTTCCTGTCCTGCGGCATCGTCGCCGGCAGCTGGTGGGCGTACGCGGAGCTGGGCTGGGGCGGCTGGTGGTTCTGGGACCCAGTGGAGAACGCCAGCTTCATGCCGTGGCTGGTCGGCGCGGCGCTGATCCATGCGCAGGCGGTCACCGAGAAGCGCGGCTCGCTGCGCGCCTGGACCATCCTGCTGTCGATCTTCGCCTTCTCGCTGTCGCTGCTGGGCACCTTCCTGGTGCGTTCGGGCGTGCTCACCTCGGTGCATGCGTTCGCCTCCGACCCTCGCCGCGGCCTGTACATCCTGGGTTTCCTCGCCGTGGTGGTAGGCGGCTCGCTGCTGCTCTACGCGCTACGCGCGCCGAAGGTGGCCGGCGGCAAGGCGTTCAGCCTGGTATCGCGCGAGACCGCGATCCTGATCGGCAACCTGATGCTCACCGTGGCGGCGGGCATGGTGCTGCTCGGCACGCTGTTCCCGCTGCTGGGCGACGCGCTGCACCTGGGCAAGATCTCGGTCGGTCCGCCCTACTTCGGCTTCCTGTTCACTCTGCTGATGCTGCCGGTGGTCGCGCTGCTGCCGTTCGGCCCGTTCCTGCGCTGGGGCAGGAGCGACGCCGCGCCGCTGAAGAGCGTGCTGCTGCGCGTGACCGTGGCGGCGGTCGCCTGTGCCATCGTCGCCGGCTTCCTCGCCGACGGCAGCGCCAAGGCCGTGGCCGGTGTGGCCGGGGCCGTGTGGTGCGGTGTGGGCACCCTGCTCTACGTCTACAAGCGTTGGCGCGAGATGCCGCGCGGCCGCCGCTACCCGGCCGAGATGGGCGGCATGCTGCTGGCGCACTTCGGCGTGGGCGTGTTCCTGGTCGGCGTGCTGCTGTCCGAGTCGCTGAGCGTCACCCGCGACGTGCGCATGGCGCCGGGTGACACGCAGGCGGTCGGCACCTACGCCTTCCGCTTCGACGGCGTGCACGCCACCGTCGGTCCCAACTGGCACGCCGAGCAGGGCACCGTGACGGTGCTGCGCGACGGCCGTACCGTCGGCGTGATGCACCCGCAGAAGCGCACCTATCCGCGCGGCCAGGTGCAGACCGAGTCGGCCATCGACCCGGGCGTCACCCGCGACCTCTACGTGGCGCTCGGCGAGCCGATGGACCCGAACCAGCTCGAAGGCGCCTGGGCGCTGCGGCTTTACTACAAGCCGTTCGTGCGCTGGATCTGGGCCGGCGGCCTGTTCATGATGCTGGGCGGCTTCGTCGCGGCGGCCGACCGGCGCTTCCGCGTCAAGCGCGCCGCGGCGACCGCGACCGAACCGGCGCTGCCCGCGGAGGAATCGCGCGCATGACCCGCTCGCTGCCCCTGGTCGGCTTCCTGCTGCTGGTCGCCCTGTTCGGCTTCGGCATCTGGTGGAACACGCAGCACGATCCGCGCGAGGTACCCTCGCCGCTGATCGGCAAGCCCGCCCCGGCCTTCGCACTGCCGCACCTGGACGATCCCTCCCGCACGCTCAGCAAGGCCTCCATGCTCGGCCGGCCCTACCTGGTCAACGTCTTCGCCAGCTGGTGCATCGCCTGCGGCGACGAGCACCCGGTGCTGATGGCCTACGCGCACAAGCTGGGCGTGCCGCTGGTCGGCTACGACTACAAGGACGAACCGGCCGACGCCAAGGCCTGGCTGGCGCGGCACGGCAACCCGTACGACATGGTCGTCGCCGACCACGAGGGCCGTACGGCGATCGATTTCGGCGTGTACGGCGCACCGGAAAGTTTCCTGATCGATGCCAAGGGCGTGATCCGCTACAAGCACATCGGCCCGTTCACGCCGGAGGTGATCGAGCGCGAGCTCAAGCCGCGGATCGCCGAGCTGCAGCGGGAGGCGCCATGAAGCGCGCGTTGCTGCAGCTGCTGCTCGCCCTGCTCGTGGCGCTGCCGGGCCTGGTCGCCGCCCAGGCTATCGATCCGCTGCCGTTCAAGGACCACGCGCAGGAAGTGCGCTTCCAGAACCTGACCCGCCAGCTGCGCTGCCTGGTCTGCCAGAACGAGAACCTGGCCGACTCCAACGCCGACCTGGCGCGCGACCTGCGCCACGAGGTCTTCGGCCTGATGCAGCAGGGCAAGAGCGACGAGCAGATCAAGCAGTACCTGGTCGATCGCTACTCGGATTTCGTGCTGTACGACCCGCCGGTGAAGCCCTCCACCTGGCTGCTGTGGTTCGGCCCGGGCCTGCTGCTGCTCGCCGGCGCGGCGGTGGTGGCGGTCACGGTACGCCGGCGCAGCCGCGCGGGCGAGCGACCGGCGCGGGTGGACAGCCGGCTGGTCGAGGGTGCCTCGATCGAACAGGGGGACGACTGGTGAAGCTCGTGTTCTTCGTGGTCGCCGCCGCGATGGTCGTGGCGGCGCTCGCGCTGCTGCTGGTCCCGCTCGTACGCCATGGCCGCCGCGAGGGCCGCTCGCGGGGCGTGTTCGCGCTCGCGCTGGCGATCGCCTTCGTGCTGCCGCTCGCCGCGGCGGGCCTGTACCTCGAGGTCGGCGCGCCGGTCACGCTGGACGGCGTGCCGGCGGCGCAGCCGTCGCTCGACGTCGACCAGGCGCTGGCCGAGCTGCGCGACCATCTCAGGCAGCAGCCCGACGACCTGCAGGGCTGGCTGCTGCTCGCGCAGACCGAAAGCGCGCTGCACCACGGCCCGGAGGCCCGCGCGGCCTACGATCAGGCGCTGCGGATCGATCCGCACAACGGCACCGCCATGGTCGGCTGGGCCGAGGCCGACTCGATGGCGCGCCAGGACCACCTCATCGAGGGGCGCGCGCTCGACCTGCTGAACCAGGCGGTGCAGGCCGACCCGGCCAACCAGCGCGGGCTGTGGCTGCTCGGCATCAGCCAGTTCCAGCACGACCGCTACGCCGAGGCCGCTGCCACCTGGCGGCGCCTGCTGCCGCTGCTGGAGCCCGGCTCGACCGTGGCCAAGGCGGTGACCGAGCAGATCGCCGTGGCGGACGCGCGCGCAGGCGGCACGCCGGCGCCGGCCGCGGCCCCGGCGAGTGCGGGCCCGCGCCTGACCGTCGAGGTGGCGCTCGCCCCGGGCCTGCGTGACCGGCTGGTGCCGGGCGCCACGCTGTTCGTCTACGCGCGTGCCGAATCCGGCCCGCCGATGCCGCTGGCGGTGGCGCGGCTCGACGCCGGCAAGCTGCCGGCGAGCGTCACCCTCACCGACGCCATGGCGATGACGCCGCAGCGCACGCTTTCCTCCGCCGACAAGGTCTTCGTCGGCGCCCGCATCAGCGCCAGCGGTCAGGCGATCGCCCAGCCGGGCGACCTGGAAGGCGACGCCGGCGTGGTGCCGGTGGAGCGCACCGCCCCCGTACGGATCGTCATCGACAAGGTCCACCCATGAGCACGGAAGCCCGCGACGCCCGCCGCTACCACGCGCTGCCCTCGCCGTTCGCGATGAAGCGCGGCGGCGCGCTGCACGGAGCGCGGGTGGCCTACGAGACCTGGGGGCGGTTGAGCGAAGCGCGCGACAACGCGCTGCTGATCCTCACCGGCCTTTCGCCGAGCGCGCACGCGGCATCCAGTCCGGAGGATCCTTCGCCCGGCTGGTGGGAAGGCATGATCGGCCCCGGCAAGGCGATCGACACCCACCGCTGGTTCGTGATCTGCGTGAACTCGCTGGGCAGCGACAAGGGCTCGACCTGCCCCGCCTCGGTCGACCCGGCCACCGGCCGGCCCTACCGGCTGAGCTTCCCCGAGCTGACCCTGGAGGACGTGGCCAACGCGGCCTTCGAGGTCGTGCGCCACGGCCTGGGGATCGAGCGGCTGGCCTGCCTGGTCGGCTGCTCGATGGGCGGCATGAGCGCGCTGGCGTACATGCTGCTGCACCCGGGCACGGTGCGCACGCACGTCAGCGTGGATACCGCGCCGCAGGCGCAGCCCTTCGCCATCGCCATCCGCTCGCTGCAACGCGAGGCGATCCGCCTGGACCCGCAATGGAACGGCGGCGACTACGACATCCATGCCGCCGATGGCGGGCGCTATCCGGACATCGGCATGAGCATCGCGCGCAAGCTGGGCGTGATCACCTACCGTTCGGCGATGGAATGGAACGGCCGCTTCGCGCGCATCCGCCTGGATCCCGAACAGCGCGAGGACGAGCCGTTCGGCTTCGAGTTCCAGGTCGAATCCTACCTGCAGGCCCATGCGCAACGGTTCGTGCGCACCTTCGACCCGAACTGCTATCTGTATCTGTCGCGCGCCAGCGACTGGTTCGACATCGGAGAATACGGCGGCGGCGACGTGATGGCCGGGTTGCGGCGCATCCGCATCGAGCGGGCGCTGGTGATCGGCGTGAGCACCGACATCCTGTTCCCGCTGGAGCAGCAGGAGCAGATCGCCACCGGGCTGGAAGCGGCCGGCGCCCGGGTGGACTTCGTCGCGCTCGATTCGCCGCAGGGCCACGACGCCTTCCTGGTCGACATCCCCAACTACAGCCGCGCGATCGGCGGCTTCCTGGCGGCCCTGTGAGGGCGACGACGGCCCTGCCCCGGCCGCTGCGCTAAACTCGGCGCGTAGCCGTACTTCGAGAGACGTCCATGCTCACCACGGAATTCCCCGGTTGCCGCGAACTGATCGGGGCCATCGACGCGGCGATCGCGCAGCCGAGCACGTTCGAGGTCACCGACAGCCTGCGCAACAGCCTGTGCAAGCTGATGCGCAGCGGGACGGTCAAACTGCCCGACTGCGTGTTCGAAACCGCCGAAGGGCGCTACGCGCGCCGCGAGCTGTACCGCAGCGAGGAGCACGGCTACTGCGTGGTGGCGATGACCTGGGCACCCGGCCAGGGCACGCCGATCCACGACCACTGCGGCATGTGGTGCGTGGAAGGCGTCTGGAGCGGCGCACTCGAGGTGGTGCAGTACGAACGCCTCCCGGACGAGGACGGCCACTGCCGCTTCCAGCCGGTGGGTTCGATCCAGGCCGGCCCCGGCTCCGCCGGCAGCCTGATCCCGCCGCACGAGTACCACACGATCCGCAATCCCAGCGACGACACGGTCGCGGTCAGCCTGCACATCTACTCGGGCAACATGACCCGCTGTGCGATCTTCCAGCCCCTGCCCGGCGACCACGGCTACGAGCGCTGCGAACGCCAGTTGGGGCTCGACCCGGTGCACTGACCCCAGGCATAATCGACGTTCTCGTGCCGGTGTGGCGGAATGGTAGACGCGGCGGACTCAAAATCCGCTTCTGGCGACAGAGTGTAGGTTCGAGTCCTATCACCGGTACCACGAAAAGGCGGCCCGGCCGCCACCAGAAAGGCCCGCGTCGCGCGGGCCTTTTTGCGTCCGCAAGCGGCTCAGCAGGAGCAGGACGGCGCCAGCTCCGCCACCATGCGGAACAGGTCGCTGCGATGGAACGGCTTCTGCAGCGTGGGGCGGTCCTGCCAGGGCTCGCGCAGGCCGTGGGCGCCGTAGCCGGTGGCGAAGGCGAACGGTACCTCGCGGGCGGCCAGCGCCTCGGCGACCGGATAGACCTCCTCGCCGCCCACGTTCACGTCGAGGATGGCCAGGTCGATCGGCTCGGTGCGCGCCGCCTCCACCGCCTGGTCGATCCGCGCCAGCGGGCCGACGATGGTATGGCCAGCCTCGACCAGCATGTCCTCCAGCAGCATGGCGACGAGCATTTCGTCTTCGACCAGAAGGATGCGGCGGGGGGCGGGCGTCTTTTCCATCGGGTATGCCTATTGGAACGCGTGGGTGGTGTCCGGGTCGGACAGTTCGTGCCAGCTACCGTCGCTCTCCTGCACGCGCACCGGCGGGTGCTCGAGGCCCCAGGCGCGCGACAGCTTGGCCCGCACCCTCACCGCGGCGGAAATCGCCTCGTCGCGGGTGGGATAGGTGCCCACGCGGGTGGCCTCGCCCCGCACGATCCAGGGGGCGTCGCCGCTGAAGGGTACGAACAGGCGGACGGTTTCGTGGTGCATCGGGACCTCCCCTCGGATGGCTCCATTCACCGAGACCCCGGCGGCGGCCGATCACCCGCGCCGGACGTGCAGTCTTGCAAATGTCGCCTCATTTGGATAGGCCGCAGGCACATCCGTACCGGCGGATGTGAGGGCCGTCGCCGAATGGTCGTCAGGAGCGCGTCTACAGCTCGCGAACGACGCGGAAACCCACTCGGGCGCTGCGCACGCTGCCGTCCGCTCCCTGGCGGTAGGCCGAGCGGACCTGCTCGGGCGAGCTGCCCCAGGAACCGCCGCGCACCACGTGGATGCTGCACCCGGGGTTGATCCAGGCGCTGCCGTCCAGCGGGGCGCGCAGGTAGGTGTCGTGCCAGCAGTCGGCGACCCATTCGGAGACGTTGCCATCCATGTCGTACAGGCCGAACGGATTGGGCATGAACGACATCACCGGCGCCGGCCCCCAGTAGCCGTCGCGGTAGTCGGGAAAGGCATTGCTCCAGCGCCGGCCGCTCGGCGAACGGTCCCCGCTGCCGGTGAGGTTCTCGACCTTGCGGGTGGGATCGCGGGTGCCCCACCAGTAACGGGTCTGCGTGCCCCCGCGCAGGGCATACTCGAACTCCGCCTCGCTGGGCAGGCGATAGCGCTTGCCGGTGCGCTGGCTGAGCCAGTCGGCGTAGGCCTTGGCGTCCCGCCAGGACACGTTGACCACCGGCAACTGGTCGTCGGCCGCATGGCCGGCGTAGTCGTCCTGCCAGGTGGCGCGCGAATCGTCGCGCAGCGCGCCGCTGCGCTCGTCGTACACGCTGGCGCCACCCAGCTTGACCGAGTCGGGCTGGTAGCCGCTGGCGCGGACGAATTCGCGGTACTGGCCCACGGTCACCTCGCTGCGCGACACCGCGAAGCCCTTGGCGAGGGTCACCTGGTGCCGCGGCGTCTCGGCGTCGGAGTGGTCCTCCTCCGCGTCCGGCGCGCCCATCTGGAAGCTCCCGGCCGGAATGACGACCATCGCCGGGGTCTGCCCGGGCAGGTCGACGAAGCGATCGCTGAACACCTGCCCCGGTTTGTAGCTGGCATACAGGCGGGCGTTGGTCAGCTGCTGACGGAACTCCTCCATGCCCTTGAGGCCCGGCTGCAGCGCCTGCGCCTGCCCGGCCAGCCGCTGGGCCAGGTCCAGGTTGCCCGCATCCAGGGCGGAGCGGGCCTGCGCGAGCAGGCCGCTGGCGCGCTGCTGGCGCATGCCCTCGACGCGGTTGCGCACATCGGCCAATTGCTGCGAGCCCGGGCGAATCGTGTCGGCCTCGGCCAGCGCGCGGTCGGCCGCGGCGAAATCGTTCTGCGCCACCGCCGCCAGCGCACGATCCAGCACCGCGCGCTGCACCTGGAAGATGCCCTGCTCGGCGATCGCGTTGTCCGGGTCCAGCGTCTGCACCTGGCGGTACATGTCGAGCGCACTGGCGCCTTGCGGCTGGTCGGCCTTGCCCTGCTGCAGCAGCGCGGCCGCCTGCGCGAGCATCGGCCGGACCTTGGCCAGGGTCTGCAGGTCGCGCTCCACCTGCGCCACGTCACCCGCGCTGTTGGGCAGCCCGCGCAACCCGTCCAGCAGCGCCTGCGCCGATTCGGCGTCACCCACCGCGATGTCCTGCCCGATCTGGGCCACCAGCTGGGCGCGTACCTGGTTGAGACCCTGCGCGGCAGCGCGACTGTCGGGCTTGTCGCGCAGCGCCTGGGCGTAGAGCACGGCCGCGCTGTCCTTGCTGCCGACCAGGTTCCCCGCTGCCAACGCCTTGCCGGCGCGCGCCAGCAACGCCTGGATCTCCGGGGTGTCGGCGCTGAGCTGCTCGGGCAGGTGCTGGTTGCCCCGGTTCATCCGCGCGGCGATCACCGCGGCCGGCGCCAGCGTGAGCGGCGGACCGGCCTCCACCTCGTTGCCGGCCGCCGGCCGCGTGGAGGCCGGCGCGCGCGGGACCGCTAAGCCCACCGGTGCGGGCCGACGGGGCGCCATCGTCTCCGGGTTGACGTGGAACACCCGCGGGAAGAAGTGATAGACCAGTGCGGCGCCAAGCACGGCCACGCCGAGGGCGCCACCCAATGTGCGCTGACGGCGGACGGTTTCGCTGCTCGGCATGGAAGTCTCTGGGGAGGCTCGGGGCCATTCTACGCAGGCGTTCCGGCTGTGTCTGTCGCGGTGGCCGTCACGGGCGCGAGGGGGGCGCACGGCCGGAGCGCCCCTCTGCCTGGCCAGGGTTCCGGCCGCCGACGGCGCGCAACTTGATCCGTGCGGCCCCAGGGCTGCTATCGTGCGCGGCTATTCCACGGCGGCACCGACGACCGGGCAGCACACGGCGCCCGCGCACCCGCCCTCCCGTGCAGCTCTGAAGGATTCCGCATGTCCGTTATGCCCGCGGCCACGGCCGCATGGATCGACCGCCGCGACGCACTCGACGCGTGGCTGGCCGGCGTGCCCGCCGATGCCGCGCTCGGGGTCGACACCGAATTCATGCGCCGCAATACGTTCTACCCGCAGCTGGCGCTGCTGCAGTTGGGCTGGAACGGCCGTTACGCGCTGGTCGATCCGCTGGCCTTCGACATCGGCGACGCGCTGCGGCCGCGCCTGGCCGGGGGAGCCGCACCCACGGTGATGCACAGTGCCGGCGAGGACCTGGAGGCGCTCGCGCCGCTGCTGCCGGAGGGCCCGGGCACCCTGTTCGACACGCAGATCGCCGCCGCCTTCGTCGGCATGGGCCTGGGCGTGAGCTACCGGGCACTGGTCGCCGCCCTGGTCGGCGTCGAGCTGGACAAGGGCGAGACCCGCTCGGACTGGCTGCAGCGCCCCCTCACCGACTCGCAACGGCTCTACGCCACGCTCGACGTGGTCTATCTCGAGCCGCTGCACGAGCAGTTGGCCGCGCGCCTGGCCGAGCGCGGCCGCAGCGCGTGGCACGCCGAGGACTGCGAACGGCTCAAGCGCCGCGCCGACGCCCGCGAAGGTGATCCGCAGCCGCAACGCGGGTTCCGTACCGCCGCCGACTGGCCACGCGCGCAGCAGGCCCTGCTGCGCCGCATCCTGCAGTGGCGCGACCGCAGTGCGCGCACGCTGGACCGGCCGCGCTCCTGGCTGCTGGAGGATGCGCTGGCCATGAGCCTGGCGCAGAACCCGCCCCTGAGCCTGGCCGAACTGGAACAGCGCAGCCGCGGCCAGCGCGCGCTGCGCTCGGCCCAGCGCGCGGAACTGTTCGAGCTGCTCGCGCCCGCGCCCGATGCGGCGGAACTGGCGACGACCGCGGCGATCCCCGCGCCGGTGCTCGGCCCCGCCAAGAAGGCGCTCGCCGCGATGAAGGAAACGGTCGACCGCCTGGCCCTGGAACTGGACCTGCCGGCCGGCCTGCTCTGCCCGCGCAAGGTGCTGGAGGAATACGTGACCACCGGCGAGTGGCCCGATTTCCTCGAAGGCTGGCGCCGTGGCGTGCTGTACGACCGGCTGGGCGGCCTGCTGCCGGATGCGTCGCCGTAGCTGCACGGGGGCTTGGCGACCCAGCGACGCACTGCTAATATTCGCGGCTCGCGTGGGGTGGTAGCTCAGCTGGGAGAGCGTCGCGTTCGCAATGCGAAGGTCGGGAGTTCGATCCTCCTCCACTCCACCAACTTGTCCAGACAAAGCCCCGGATGCCTCAGGCCTCCGGGGCTTTTCGTTTTGCGTTCAGGGATGGTCGAAACCTTCTTCGCGCTTGGACTCGCGGCTGGCTTCGCGGGCGTCCTCCGCTTCTTCGGCGTCGCGGCGCTCCTGCAGGTGGTGGTCGACCTGCGCGACGTGGCTTTCGTTGCGGTCGCCGCTGCCGTGCTTGCGGTCGGCGGGGGGCATGGGATTGGGCATGTTCGGACTCGGCATCGAGGGTCGCTCCCAGCGTACGACCCGGCGGCTCATGGCTGCGTGATGCGGTCGAGCGGCCTCTCGCTCGACTGGCGGGTACGGCGCGCTGCGGCCGATGCCCTCAGGCGCGGCGCGCGAACAACGCCGCGTGCGCCGGCATCCGCAGGCGTCCGCCGGCCAGCAAACCCTGCGCCAGGCCGTGGCCGTCGATGGGCTGCCAGTCCCCGTCGAGCGCGAGTCCGGTGTCCAGCGCGTCCGCACCCAGGTTGAAGGCCACCAGCACCGTCTCGTCCCCGTGGCTGCGGGTGAAGGCCAGCAGCGGCTCGGCGGTCTCCAGGAAGCGGATGTCGCCCCAGCGCAAGGCCGGTTGCGCGCTGCGCCAGCGCAGGATGCGGCGAAACCCGTTGAGCGTGGACCGGGGATCGTTTTCCTGCCGCGCCACCGCCAGCGCGCGGTGCTCGGTCGGCACCGGCAGCCAGGGGATGCCGCTGCTGAAGCCGGCATGCTCGCCGTCGGTCCACGGCATCGGCGTGCGGCAGCCGTCGCGTCCCTTGAACTGCGGCCAGAACGCGATGCCGTACGGGTCCTTGAGCGCCTCGTAGGGTACCTGCGCCTCGGTCAGACCGAGCTCCTCGCCCTGGTAGATGCAGACCGAGCCGCGCAGCGAACAGACCAGCGCGGTGAACAGGTTGGCCAGCGCCGGCGCCGCGCCGTCCCCGCCCCAGCGGCTCAGCACGCGCTCGACGTCGTGGTTGGAGATCGCCCAGCACGGCCAGCCGTCGCGCATCTGCGCCTCCAGCTGCTGCACGGTGCCGCGGATGTGCGCCGCGCTGAAGTCGTCGGTGAGCAGCTCGAAGCTGTAGCCCATGTGCAGGCGGCCCGCCGCCGTGTACTCGGCCATGGTGGCGAGCGAATCCTCCGAGGAGATCTCGCCCAGGGCCACGGTGCCGGGGTAGCGGTCGAGCAGCGCACGCAGCTCGGCCAGGAAGGCCAGGTTCTCCGGCTGGGTGTTGTTGTACCAGTGGTACTGGAAGGCGTAGGGATTGTCCGGGCTGAAACCGCGGCCGACGCGCTGCTCCTTCGGCTTGGGCGGGTTGTCGCGCAGCAGGCGGTCGTGGAAGCAGAAGTTGATCGCGTCCAGGCGCAGGCCATCGACGCCGCGCTCCAGCCAGAAGCGCACGCAGTCCAGGATGGCCGCGCGCACCTGCGGGTTGTGGAAGTTGAGGTCCGGCTGCGAGACCAGGAAGTTGTGCAGGTAGTACTGCCCCCGCCGCGGCTCCCACTGCCAGGCGCAGCCGCCGAAGATCGACAGCCAGTTGTTGGGCGGCGTACCGTCCTCCTTGGCGTCCGCCCACACGTACCAGTCCGCCTTGGGGTTGTCGCGGCTGCAGCGGCTTTCCTGGAACCAGGCGTGTTCGACCGAGGTGTGGCTGAGCACCTGGTCGATCATCACGCGGATGCCCAGGCCGTGCGCCTTGGCAAGCAGCCGGTCGAAGTCCCGCAGCGAGCCGAACAGCGGGTCGACGTCGCAATAGTCGGCGATGTCGTAGCCGTAGTCGGCCATCGGCGATTTGAAGAACGGCGAGATCCAGATCGCGTCCACGCCCAGGCTGGCGACGTAGTCCAGCTTCTCGATGATGCCCGGCAGATCGCCCACGCCATCGCCATTGGTGTCCACAAAACTGCGCGGGTAGATCTGGTAGGTGACGGCACCGCGCCACCACGGTGGATTGGTCATCAGAAGCCTTTAGCGCGACCTGCGCCTGTGCGAATGGGCGAGCGGGCGCCAGCTTATCCGTAGCCCCCCGATGGCTCATCCGCCTGCATACGTATTCATCCGTGCTGCGGGCGCAATAAAAAAACATCCGCCCGGCCACTGCCGACGCCTGCCCGACTGCCATGCGGACAAGCGCACCCGACCGTACGAGGCGGATTTCTCCTGCGACGGCCACTGCGATTCCCGACCGTGGATGGCGCATGCTGCAGCGCGATGAGCCCGCTTTCGCGCTCGTTATGAATACGTATGCAGTCCGTGCCGTGTCGCGGAAACGCAGCCTTAACATCGCCCCACGTCGCTGACAGCCTGCCGCAGCGCTGCATGACCGGGGCACACCGGCGCGGGCAGCGGCCGGACACAAAACATTCTTGCGGGGAGACGCACATGTTCATCAAGCGCAATCCAATGGCCCTGGCCCTCATGGCCGCGGGGCTTTGTTTCACCGGCATCGCCACGGCCGCGCCGCAGGATGCCGACCCGTCGGCCAGCACCGCGCAGAGCCAGGACCAGCAGCAGGCCGGCGCCGCGGCCCGCCGTTCCACGAGCGACCAAAAGAAGGCACGCGAGCTGGGCACCGTGGAGGTCAACGGCTTCGTCAGCAGCATCCAGAACTCCACCGCGCTGAAGCGCAACTCCGACGCCATCGTCGAGGCGGTCTCGGCCGAGCAGATCGGCAAGCTGCCGGGCGTGAGCATCGCCGACACGCTGGGCCGCCTGCCGGGCCTGGCGGTGCAGACGGTGAGCGGCCGCCCGCAGGTGGTGAGCATCCACGGCCTGGGCCCGGACTTCTCCACCGCGCTGGTCAACGGCAGCCAGCAGGTGTCCACCTCCAACAACCGCGACGTGCAGTACGACCAGTACCCGTCCAGCTGGTTCGACAGCGTGGTGGTCCACCTGAGTCCCACCGCGAACCTGATCGGCCAGGGCCTCTCCGGCACGGTGGACATGCGCACCATCCGACCGCTCGACAAGGACAAGCCGGAAAGCGCGCTCAACGCCCGCTACATCTGGGACAGTACCAAGCAGCTGGCCGACGGCCCGGGCGTGGGCGACCGCGGCTACGACGTCAACGGCGTCTGGGTGAACCAGTTCGCCAACCACACCTTCGGCGTCACCGTCGGCATCGACTTCCAGTCCAACCCCTCGCAGATCCAGCACCAGGGTCCGTGGGGCTATCCGACCGACGCCAACGGCGACCTGGTGGTCGGCGGCTCGAAGAACTACGGCATCTCCGACCAGATGAACCGCAGCGGCCTGCTGACCACCCTGCAGTGGCAGCCGAACGAGCACTTCACCAGCACGCTGGACCTGACCTACGACAAGTTCAAGGAAGCGCAGGCGGCCAAGGGCATCGAGTTCCCGCTGTTCTGGAGCGCCGCACAGCTGCAGCCGGGCGGCAACGTGCAGAACGGCTTCGTGCAGAGCGGCACCTACGACAACGTCAAGGCGGTCGTCCGCAACGACTACAACAAGACCAACGCCAAGGTCTACAACATCAACTGGGAAAACTCGCTGCGCTTCAACGAGAACTGGTCGGCCACGCTGACCGCCAGCTACTCGCGCGCCCAGCGCCACGACCTGCTGCTGGAAAGCTACTCGGGCACCGGCTACGCCGGCAGCGGCGCCACCGACAGCCTCGGCTTCACCGAGCTGCCGGACGGCATGCTCTGGTTCACCCCCTCGCTGGACTACAGCGGCGGCCAGATGGTGCTGACCGATCCGCAGGGCTGGGGTGGTGGCGCCACGCCGCCGGTGGTGCAGGCCGGTTTCATCAACGCGCCGCATACCGACGATCACCTGGCCAACCTGCGCCTGGCGGTCGAGCGCGAGTTCCTCAGCGGCCCGTTCTCCTCGGTGGAGTTCGGCGTGGTGCGCGGCACCCGCGACAAGACCTACAACATCGACCAGGCCTTCCTGATCCTGCCCAACGGCGCGCAGACGGCACCGCTCAGCGCCTCGAGCTGCAGCCCGCTGGCCTGGATGGGCATCGCCTCGCAGGTCTGCTACGACCCGCTCTCGATGATCGCCAACGGCACCTACCAGCTGTTCCCTACCGCACTGTCGTCGATCTCGGTGCCGCCGAACTGGAAGGTCAACGAGCGTGACGTGACCTCGTACCTGCAATTCAACCTGGACACCTCGCTGGGCGACGTCGGCCTGCGCGGCAACTTCGGCGTGCAGGCGGCGCACACGGCGCAGTCCTCCACCGGCCAGCGCGTGGAAGCGAGCGCGGGCGGCACCAACGGCTCGAACGCGGTGCTGGTGCCGGTCTCCGGCGGCACGACGTTCACCAAGTACCTGCCCAGCATGAACCTGATCTTTGACTTCGGCGAGAGGGACGACCTGCGCGTGGGCGCCGCCCGCGTGATGGCACGTCCGCGCATGGATCAGATGAGCGCCAGCCTGGGCGTGTCCGGCGACATCACCAAGCTGCCGAACACCGACCCGAACCAGTCGTATTTCAGCGCGTCCGGCGGCAACGCCAAGCTGCTGCCGACCATGGCAGACAACTACAACGTCAGTTACGAGCACTACTTCGAGAACAGCGGTTCCGGCTACCAGTGCAGCGCGGCCGAGTCCAAGACCTCGGACCTGTGCCGCTCCGGCGGTGCCGGCTACGTGGCGGTGTCGGCGTATTTCCTGGGCCTGAGGGACTACATCGACCCGAACGCCGCCTACCTGTACGACTTCAGCGCATTCGTCGGTTCCTACCTGTCGCCTGCGCAGCAGCAGCAGTTGGGCACCACGCTCGGCATCGTCTCCGGCCCGGTGAACGACGGCCACGGCTACGTGAAGGGTCTGCAGACCACGTTCAACCTGCCCTTCAGCCAGTTCACCCCGGCCCTGGCCGGCTTCGGCGGCATCCTGACCGGCGGCTACACCAAGAGCTCGCTGGTGTACGGCGACAACCCGAGCCCGATCACCGTGCCGGGGCTGTCCAAGTGGACCGCCAACGCCACGCTGTATTACCAGCACAACGGCTTCGAGGCGCGCATCGGCGACAGCTACCGCTCCAGCTTCCTCGGCGAGGTGTCGGGCATCAGCGCCACCCGCATCGAGCAGACGATCAAGGGCGGCAGCGTCTACGACGCGCAGGTCAGCTACACCTTCAACCACGGTCCGCTGGAAGGGCTGACCCTGATCGCGCAGGGCTCGAACCTCTCCAACAAGACGTTCGTGACCTACCAGAACGACGACCCGCGGCAGGTGCTGACCTGGGAACGCTACGGGCGCCGCTACGAGGTCGGCGTGTCCTACAAGTTCCAGTAAGCGCATCGCCTTGCCCCAGCCAGGCCCCGTCGCGCAACATCGGCGGGGCCTCTTTCTTCCGGCGCACGATCGGCGACGGTCCATCGGCGGGATACCCATGAACGAATCCTCCATCCGGCAGATCGTGATCGTCGGCGGCGGCACCGCCGGCTGGATGGCGGCCGCCCTGCTGGCACGGGCCCTGGGCGAGCGGACACGCATCCACCTGATCGAGTCCGACGAGATCGGTACGGTGGGCGTGGGTGAGTCCACCATCCCCTCGATCCGCCGGATCAACACCTTCCTCGGACTGGACGAGAACGACCTGCTGCGCGCGGTGCGCGGCACGATCAAGCTCGGCATCCAGTTCAACGGCTGGCTGCGTCCCGCTGCCAGCTACCTGCATGCGTTCGGCGACATCGGCCTGCCGCTAGGCCTGCTGCCGTTCCACCACTACTGGCTGCGCAGCCGGCACCAGGATGCCGCCGCCCCGGACCTGTGGGCCTATTCGCTGAACGCCCGCGCCATCGACGCCCACCGTTTCGCGCGCATGGAACGCGTGGGCGACAGTCCGCTCGCCGGCCTGCGCTACGCCTACCACCTCGATGCCGGACTCTATGCCCGTTACTTGCGCCAGCATGCCGCCGCCGGCGTGCAGCGCACCGAAGGCAAGGTGGTGAAGGTCAACCTGCGCGAGGCCGACGGCTTCATCGAATCGGTGCAGCTCGAACGCGGCGGGACGATTGCCGGGGACTTCTTCATCGACTGCTCCGGCTTCCGCGGCCTGCTGATCGAGGAGGCGCTGAAGACCGGCTACGAGGACTGGCGCCACTGGCTGCCCTGCGATCGTGCCGTGGTCGCTCCGAGCAGCCGGGTGGAGCCGCTGCGCCCGTTCACCCAGGCCGATGCGCGGCCGGCCGGCTGGCAGTGGCGCATTCCCCTGCAGCACCGCAGCGGCAACGGGCACGTGTACTGCAGCGGTTTCATGGGCGACGACGAGGCCGCCGCGTTGCTGCTGGGGCACATCGAGGGCGAAGCGCTGGAGTCGCCGCGCCTGCTGCGCTTCACCAGCGGCATGCGAAGGCGCAGCTGGAACCGCAACTGCGTGGCGCTGGGCCTGGCGGCCGGCTTCATGGAACCGCTCGAATCGACCAGCATCCACCTGATCCAGTCGGGCGTGCAGCGCCTGCTCGACCTGTTTCCCGAGCGCGGTTTCGACCCGGCGCTGGCCGCCGAATACAACCGCCAGACGCGCTTCGAGTACGAGCGCATCCGCGACTTCCTGGTCCTGCACTACCACGCCACCGAACGGCGCGACACGCCGTTCTGGCGCCACTGCGCGGACATCGCCCTGCCCGGCGAACTGCAGCGCAAGCTCGAACTGTTCCGCGCAGGCGGGCGCGTCGTGCGCGACGGCGACGAGCTGTTCGCCGAGCCGGCCTGGCTGCAGGTGATGCTCGGCCAGGGCGTGGTGCCGCAGGGTCATCATCCGCTGGCCGACACCCTGCCGCAGGCGCAGCTGGAGGCGTTCCTGTCGCACATCCGTACCCTGCTCGGCCGGGCGGTCGCGGCGATGCCGGGCCATGCGCAGTTCCTGACCCGGCACTGCGCCGCGGCCGACGCGGTGGTGACCTGATGCGCCGGCTGCGGTGCGCCGCGCTGGCCGGCCTGCTGCTCGCCGCGTTGCCGGCCGCGGCAGTCGGTGCGGCGACGGATGCAGGGGCACCCCCGCGCACCCCGCCGGCCGCCGACAGCTCCAGCGGCGTGTGGTACGAGATCTTCGTGCGCGCCTGGTACGACAGCGACGGCGACGGCATCGGCGACCTCAACGGCGTCACCCGGAAGCTCGACTATCTCCGCTCGCTCGGCGTCAGCGGCATATGGCTGATGCCAATCAACCCCTCGCCCAGCTACCACGGCTACGACGTCACCGATTACGAGGCGATCAACCCCCAGTACGGCACGCTGGCCGACCTCGAGCGGTTGCTGGACGAGGCGCACAAGCGCGGCATCCGCGTGATCCTCGACCTGGTGGCCAACCACACCAGCGATCGCCATCCCTGGTTCCTCGCCGCGCGCGACCCGAACGACCCGCACCACGCCTGGTACGAGTGGGCCGGCCCCGGCGCCGACCTGCAGTCGCCCAGCGCGGCCGGCGACCAGGCCTGGCACGCGCTGGGCAACCAGCACTACCTGGGTATCTTCAGCGGCGGGATGCCGGATCTCGACTTCGACACGCCGGCCGTACGCGACGCCATGACCGAGGTGGGCCGCTACTGGCTCGCGCGAGGCGTGGACGGCTTCCGCCTGGATGCCGCGCGACACGTGTACGAGGACTTTCCGGACCAGGTGGACGACCCCGCGGTGCTGCGCCGCGACCTCGACTGGTGGCGCCAGTTCCACATCGCGCTGGCCGCCCGGTACCCGGATGTCTACCTGGTCGGCGAAGTGACCCGCGACCGGCCGGAGCAGCTCGCGCCCTGGTACGGGTCGCTGGATGCGGTCTTCGACTTCCCGCTCGCCCGCCAGCTGATCGCCAGCGCGCGCGACGAGCGCGCCGGCGGGCTGCCCGCGCTGCTCGCCCGCATCGCCCAGGCGATCCCCGCCGGACGCGACGCGCCGTTCCTGTCCAACCACGACCAGGAGCGGGTGATGAGCCAGCTCGCCGGCGACGCACGGCACATGCGCATCGCCGCCGCCATGCTGCTGACCCTGCCCGGCGAGCCGTTCCTCTACTACGGCGAGGAGCTGGGCATGCGCGGGCGCAAGCCGGACCCCGACCTGCGCGAGCCGATGCGCTGGTACCGCGATCCGCACGGCCCCGGCCAGAGCCGCTGGAAAGCGTTCAGCACGAAGGACGGCCCGCGGGTATCGGTCGAGGCCGAACGGGACGACCCGCGTTCGCTGCTGGCCTGGTACCGCATGCTGATCGGCTGGCGCCGCGCGCTGCCGGTGCTGCGCGACGGCGCGCTGCAGGTGCCGGCCCTGGCCAATCCACGCCTGGCAGCCTGGCAGTTGCGCGACGCCCACCACGACGCACTGGTCGTGCACAACCTGTCGGGCACGCTGCAGACGCTCGAGCTCGGCAGGAGCCGCCTGGGACGCTTCCAGCGCGTGCGCCTGAAGAGCCTGCCGGGGGCCCGGTTGGCCGACGGGCGGTTGCAGTTGCCCGCGTACGCCTCGGTGGTCCTCGAGTGAAAAACCCGGCGAAGCACCTACGGTCGAGTCCGCCTGTCCCTCCGGCCACGGGTGCCAACGGGCCGCTCCGCCATCGTGCACCGCACCATCGGAAAACCGCGCCATGACGCACATGAATACGTATGCAAACGGGTGTCGCCGCATGCCTCGCGGGCCCTACCATGGGCCCCGCCGTGGCCGGCTGCACGCCTTCTTCACGAAACTCAAGGGCGCGTCGACGAAGCCGATCACGTGGTTCGTCTTCGGAGTATCCCTGGTGTCCCCCTCTTCCGCCGCTTCCCTCTCCCAGGCCCGGGCGCACCTCGCGCCGGCCAGGCCCGCCGCGCTCGTTCCGGCCGGCCCCGGTTTCGACATCCCGCTCGGCGCCGACATGGTGCGCGTCGAGCTCAGCGCCGCCGATACCTTGCACGTGCAGTTCCGCCGCGCCGGCCACGCGCCGACGCCGACCCTGGTGGTCGACCCCGCGCCGCAACCGGCGCCGCGCGCGCAGGCCGAGCTGGTCGAGCAGGACGGTCTCGTGCGCCTGCATGGACCGCAACTGGAAGCCGTGTGGGACAAGCGGCAAGGCGTGCTGAGCATCGGCCGTCCCGGCCAGGCGCCGCTGCTGCGCCAGTTCGCGCTGCCCTCGCTGGCGCAGGGCCGGCTCAGCCTGATCCACGCCAAGGGCGAGCCGATGTACGGCATCGGCGGCTACGACGCCACCGAACCGGCCACCGCCGGCCTGCTGCGCGACGGCTACCGCCCGGTCACCGCCGGCGAGCAGGGCCACGCGGGGGCGCCGTTCGTGTGGACCACCGCCGGCTACGGCGTGCTGATCGACGGCGTCGGCGGGCAGATCGCGCTGGGCGACAGCCGCATCGACGCGCGCATGTTCGACGGCGGCCTGGACTACTACGTGTTCCTCGGCGATCCGCACGCGATCTTCGGCGCGCTGGCGCGCGTCAGCGGGCGCACGCCGCTGTTCCCGAAATGGGCGATGGGATTCACCAACAGCCAGTGGGGCATCGACCAGAAGGAACTGCTCGACATCGTGCACGGCTACCGCGAGCGGCACATCCCGCTGGACAACTTCACCCTCGATTTCGACTGGAAGGCCTGGGGCCAGGACGACTACGGCGAGTTCCGCTGGAACCCGGAGAAGTTCCCGGACGGCTCCGACGGCAAGCTGAAGGCCCGGCTCGATGCACTCGGCGTGCACCTGACCGGCATCATGAAGCCGCGCATCCACGTCGACACCATCGAGGGGCGCGAGGCGACCGAGCACGACTACTGGCTGGCGCAGAGCGATCCGGCGCCGGACTACTTTTCCGGCAAGACCGTGCGCGAGCTGGACTTCTCCAAGCCGCAGACGCGCGCCTGGTTCTTCAACGCGGCGCTGAAGCACTCGTTCGAGACCGGCATCGTCGGCTGGTGGAACGACGAGGCCGACGACGTGGCGGTCGACCTGCAGCACATGGACATGCAGCGGGCGCTCTACGACGGCCAGCGTGCGATCTCCGACCTGCGCGTGTGGTCGCTCAACCGCAACTTCTACCTGGGTGCGCAGCGCTACGCCTACGGCCTGTGGTCGGGCGACATCCCCACCGGTTTCGCCTCGATGGCGGGCCAGCGCCAGCGCATGCTGAGCGCGATCAACGTGGGCGCGATGCAGTGGGGCATGGACGGCGGCGGCTTCAAGGGCGGCACGCCGAGCCCGGAGAACTATGCACGCTGGATCCAGTTCGGTGCGTTCACACCGGTGTTCCGCGTGCACGGCGAGTTCAACCAGAAGCGCCAGCCCTGGGTATACGGCCCGGTGGCCGAGAAGGCCGCCGCCGCCGCGATCCGCCTGCGCCAGTCGTTGATCCCCTACATCTACAGCTACGAACACCAGCGCCGGGCCACCGGCGTCGGCCTGGTCCGCCCGCTGCTGTTCGACTGGCCGAACGACCCCAACGTGCGCAACGACGTCGACGCCTGGCTGTTCGGCGACAGCCTGCTGGTGTCGCCCGTGGTCGAGCAGGGGCAGACCCGCAAGTCGATCTACCTGCCGCAGGGCGAGTGGATCGACTGGTTCAGCGGCCGACGCCACGCCGGCGGGCGCACCGTCGAGCACGTCTGCGACGCCCAGGGCTGGACCGATATTCCGCTGTTCGTGCGCGAAGGTGCCATCATCCCGGTCCAGCCGCCGGAGGACTACGTGGGCCAGCACCC
Organism: Fulvimonas yonginensis; assembly: GCF_037137055.1. Classification (NCBI taxonomy): domain Bacteria; kingdom Pseudomonadati; phylum Pseudomonadota; class Gammaproteobacteria; order Lysobacterales; family Rhodanobacteraceae; genus Fulvimonas; species Fulvimonas yonginensis. The sequence continues at coordinate 55,025 of NZ_JBBBNY010000013.1, read as the reverse complement.
GCTGACCACGCTGGAGGTGGAACTGTTCCCCGCCGCGAGCGCCAGCCGCTTCGACTACTACGACGACGACGGCCGCACCTATGCCTACGAGCAGGGCCAGTATTTCCTGCAGGCGCTGTCCATGCAGGCGCACGGCGAGCGCGTGGAATTCGCGCTCGGCGCCCCGCAGGGCGGCTATCACCCGGCACTGCGTACCTGGCTGCTGAAGTTCCACGGCGCGCCCGCGCGCGCCGTGCGCAGCGGCGGCCGCGAGCTGGAGGCCTTCGGCAGCGAGGAGGCGCTGCGCACGGCCGACGGCGATGGCTGGGCCACCGGCCAGGATCGCTTCGGCCCGGTGACCTACGTGCGCGTCAGCGCAGGCCTGGCACAGAACATCACGCTGGAGCGGTAGGAAAACGGCAGCGGCGAGCCTGCTCGCGATCTTTTCCGCCCGGGCTGCCGGAGCAGGAGCATCGCGAGCGGGCGCGTTCCGCCCGAGGGGTTGCCGCCCGGCGCAGGTCTTCATGGGAGAGGGAGGTCTTATGCGCAAGCTCGAGCACGCGATGCACGGTGGCAGGATCGCCCGCGCGGTCCTGGCGGCACTGGCGTTCTGCGCCCTGCCCCTGGCCGCACAGGCGGCCAGCAACGACAACAACGTGGAGTGGAACGGCCTGTTCCACGACCAGGGCCCGCTGTTCGACAACCATGTCGAACCCACCGCGGCGCAGGCGGTGACGCTGACCCTGCGCACCTTCAAGGGCGACATCACCAGCGCCAACATCAAGTACTACGACAGCGCCGACGGCCAGTTCCACTGGATCGCGATGAGCTGGTCGGCCAACGACGCCACCGGCGCCTTCGACTACTGGAAGGGCACGGTGCCGGCCAGCGCCTCGGAGAAGTACTACCGCTTCCAGATCAATGACGGCAGCGCCACCGCCTGGCTGAACGCCGCCGGCATCAGCACGTCCGAGCCCTCCTCCGGCGATTTCTTCATCGTTCCCGGCTTCACCACGCCGGCGTGGATGAAGAACGGGGTGATCTACCAGGTCTTCCCCGACCGCTTCTACAACGGCGATCCGTCCAACGACGTCACCAACGGCCAGTACACGTACGCCGGCTGCGCCACCGAGAAGCACGCCTGGGGCGCGAGCGTGGTGTCCAACGTGGGCGGCTGCAACAGCGCCGTGTTCTTCGGCGGCGACCTGGCCGGCATCGACCAGAAGCTGGGCTACATCAAGAACACCGTCGGCGCGAACATCCTTTATCTGAATCCGATCTTCCTCTCGCCGACCAACCACAAGTACGACACCGAGGACTACATGCAGGTCGACCCGGCCTTCGGCAGCAACGCCTTGCTGCAGACGCTGATCGCCGACGTGCACGGCACCGCCAACGGCCCGCACGGCTACGTGATCCTCGACGGCGTGTTCAACCACACCGGCGACACCGCGGCCTGGTTCGACCGCTACCACTGGTCCAGCGTGACCGGGGCCTACGAGTCGCAGTCCAGCCCGTACTACAGCTGGTACACCTTCCAGTCGTGGCCGGACAGCTATTCGGGCTTCTTCGGCATCGCCAGCATGCCCAAGCTCAACTACGGCGCCAGCGGCTCGGCCGTGCGCAACACCATCTACGGCAGTTCCACCTCGGTGGTGAAGACCTACCTCAAGGCGCCGTATGCGATCGATGGCTGGCGCCTGGACGCGGCGCAGTACCTCGACGCCAACGGCGGCGACGGCTCCGATGCCACCAACCACCAGATCATGGCCGAACTGCGCTCGGCGGTGAAATCGGTCAACCCCAACGCCGAAATCCTGGGCGAATACTGGGGCAACGCCGGCCCCTGGACGGACAACGGCACGGAATGGGACGGCGCCATGAACTACGACGGCTTCATGCAGCCGGTGTCGGAGTGGATCACCGGGCGTGACTACGGCAACAACGCCGCGTCGATCTCCGTCAGCCAGTTCGACAGCTGGCTGCACGGCACCCGTGCGAACTACCCCACCAACGTCCAGCAGACCATGAGCAACGCGCTGGGCAGCCACGACACCACGCGCTTCGGCACCCGCGCCGGCGGCGACATCTGGAAGACCTACCTCGGGCTGTTCTTCCAGATGACCTACGTGGGCACGCCGACCATCTACTATGGCGACGAGTACGGCATGCAGGGCGGCGCCGATCCGGACAACCGCCGCACCTTCGACTGGACGGTGGGCAGCGCGACCAACAGCGCGGTGGCGCTGACGCAGAAGCTGATCGCCATCCGCAACGCCTACCCCGCGCTGCGCACCGGCTCGTTCATGACGCTGCTCACCGACGACACGGCCAGGCTCTACGCGTTCGGCCGCTTCGACGCCTCCAACCGCATCGCGGTGGTGCTCAACAACGATTCGGTGACGCATTCGGTGACCGTCCCGGTGTGGCAGCTCAGCGTGACCAACGGCAGCCGGCTGACCGACCAGATCACCGGTACCGCCTACACGGTGCAGAACGGCCAGGTCACCCTCAGCGTCAACGGCCACTACGGCGCCATCCTGGCGCAGTAGCGGCAGCCCGTACCCGCCGGAGCGAGCTCGTGCTCGCGGTGCTTTCGGCCCGCATGGCCTCCCATGGACGAGCATCGCGAGCAAGCTCGCTGCTACGCCGGCCGGCAACCGGCGAGGCAGGCTGATAACCTGCCCGGCGGCGCGCGCCGGCCTCATGAATACGTATGCAGGCGCTGGTTGCTGCACCGCGACGCTTCCTACCATCCGGTGATTCGTGCCAGCGCGACAGGAGAACGACCGATGACCTTCCCCACCCAGACGGTAGCCCCATGCTGAGCCTCCTGCTGAGCGCGGCGATGGCCGGCGGCGCGGCCGCTCCGGTGTGGCGCGACGGCCTGGACTGGCACGGCATGCACGCCAGCATGAGCCGCGACGCGCACGGCGCCTGGACCCTGGCGTGGCCATTCGGCCAGCGGGTGATCCAGCCCCAGCCGCTGCGGGTGGAGACCGCCAGCCCGCTGTTCGACGGCCTGTTCGCGATGGCGCAGGACGACCTGGCGCAGGATTCGGTCAGCGCCATCCGCGACGGCGCCTTCGACCACGGCCAGCCGATCCCCTGCCACTGCTTCGAGACCGGGTTGAAGTGGCCCTACGTGTGGACGCGCGACCTCGCCTACGCGGTGGACCTGGGGCTGTGGCGGTTCGATGCGGCGCGCTCGCGCAACGGCCTGAAGTTCAAGCTCTCCGACGTGCGCGTGCCGACCGCGCCGCAGGGGCTGTACGTGATGCAGGACACCGGCTCGGGCGGCAGCTGGCCGATCAGCACCGACCGCGTGGTGTGGTTCCTCGGCGCGAAGCACCTGCTGGACGATCCCGCCTTCGCCGGCGACGTCTACCGCGCGCTGGCCGACACCCTGGCGCAGGACCGGCAGTACGCCTACGACAGCCGCTTCGGCCTGTACCGCGGCGAGACCTCGTTCCTCGACTGGCGCGAGCAGACCTACCCGGCCTGGACCGCCAACGAGGTGGTGTCCATCGCGCAGTCCTACGCGCTGTCCACCAACGTGCTGCACTACCAGGCGCTGCAGCTGGCGGCCACCCTCGCCGAGCGGCACCACGACGCCGCGGCGGCCGGCCGCTGGCAGGGCCAGGCGCAGGCCCTGAAGCAGGCCATCAACGCCCACTTCTGGCGTGCCGACCGCGGGCTCTACATGAGCTACATCGGCGGCGACGGCGCGCCGTACGACACCTACGACCTGCTCGGCATCGCGCTGGCCGTCACCAGCGGCGTGGCCGAGGGCGACCGCGCGCGCCAGGCGCTGGCGAACTACCCCGCCTGGCCGTCCGGCAGCCCGGTGATTTGGCCCGAGCGCACCGACCAGGCGGTCTACCACAACCAGGCGATCTGGCCGTTCGTCAGCGCCTACGCGCTGCGCGCCGCCCGCCTCGCCGGTCAGCCCTCGCGCATCGCCCACGAGATCGCCTCGGTGATGCGCGGCGCCGCGCTGGCCGGCTCCAACATGGAGAACTACGAGCTGCTGACGCAGGGCATCCACCTCGATGCCGGCGACCTGAGCGGCCCGGTGGTCAACTCGCCGCGCCAGCTCTGGTCGGTGGCGGCGTACCTGGCCATGGTGACCGAGGGCGTGTTCGGACTGGAAGCCGACGGCAGGATCGAGCCCAAGCTGCCCGTGTCGCTGGTGCCCATGCTGTTCGGCGACCGCGACGCGATCACGCTCGACCTGCGCGACCGGCACGTCACCCTGCGCCTGCCGCGCCAGCGCCGCGGCAACCTGCTGGTCGCCGACCACGTGGAAACCCGCGGCGACACCACCACGGTGCAGCTCGAGGCCGTGCAGGTGGACGATGCGCCGCTGCGCCTCGACGCCCCGCTGCACGCCCCCGCCGCGCCCCCCGCACCGGTGCTGCAGGCCGACGGCGACGGCTGGCGGGTGCGGACCGAGGGCAAGGTGCAGCTGTACGTGAACGGCCGCCGCGCCGAGGCGATCGACGGCAGCGGCCGGCTCGCGCACGCGCCGAAGTACGTCTGCGTGAGCGCCACGCGGATCGATGCGACGGGACTGGAATCGCTGCACAGTCCGACCGCCTGCGCCGGCGAGCAGGCCCGCGTCGGCGGCGGCTGGCCGCGCGAATGGCAGGTGCCCGCCACCGGCCGCTACCGGGTGGCGCTCGACTACGCCAACCCGCACGGTCCGATCAACACCGGCATCACCGCCGCGGTGAAGATGCTCTCGATCGCGTGTGGCGACGGCACGGTGCAGCGCGTGCCGGTGGTGATGCCGCACAGCATGGGGCGCCAGCGGTCCACCTACGCCGAGTTCCAGGCGCGCGAGGGCCAGCGCTGCCGCTTCGCGCTCGAAGACGGCTTCAACATGAGCTATCTGCGTCACAACGCGCACTACACCGGCGGTACCGGCGGCAGCCGCGGTCCGCTCAACGAGGCGGACGTGGGCGACCTGCTGATCGCGCCGTGGTGACCCACCCTCCCTTGAACAACGCGCCCCTGGGACCGCCAACGGCGGTCGCGAGGGGTGCGTTCCCGCGCCGCCTCCGCAGGACCGCCCGATGACCCGCAAACCCACCCTGTCGTTCTGGCAGATCTGGAACATGTGCTTCGGCTTCCTGGGCATCCAGTTCGGCTTCGCCCTGCAGAACGCCAACGTCAGCCGCATCTTCCAGACACTCGGCGCCAACGTGGACCAGATCCCCGTGCTGTGGATCGCCGCCCCGTTCACCGGGCTGATCGTGCAGCCGATCGTCGGCTACCTGTCCGATCGCACCTGGAACCGGCTCGGACGGCGCCGGCCCTATTTCCTGGTCGGCGCCGTCCTCTCCACGCTCGCGCTGCTGTGGATGCCGAACGCGCCGGCGCTGTGGATGGCGGCCGGCCTGCTTTGGGTCCTGGACGCCTCGATCAACGTGTCGATGGAACCGTTCCGCGCCTTCGTCGGCGACCAGTGCCCGACCGGACAGCGGCCGCTGGGCTACGCCATGCAGAGCTTCTTCATCGGTGTCGGCGCGGTGGTGGCCTCCGCCCTGCCCTGGCTGCTGAGCCGGATGGGCGTGCCCAACGTGGCGCCCGCCGGCCACATCCCCGCCACCGTGACCTGGGCGTTCTACCTCGGCGGCGCGGTGCTGCTGGGAGCCGTGCTGTGGACGGTGGCGACCACGCGCGAGTACCCACCACTCGCGCTCGAGAGCTTCGACGATGCGCAGGCGCAACTGCCGCCGACCGACGCCTCGCGCGCCTGGCGCCCCGGTCTGCTGCTGCTTGCCGCCGGCACCCTGGTGCTGTTCGCCGTGCGCCACTATGCGCTGGAGAAGGAGCTCTACCTGCTTGCCGGCGGCCTGATCGTGTTCGGCGCCCTGTTCGCCTGGCTCAGCGTGGCTCGCGGCCAGGGCATGCTGCGCCAGGTGATGGGCGACCTGTACGGCATGCCCGGCCCGATGCGTCGGCTCGCCTGGGTGCAGTTCTTCTCGTGGTTCGCGCTGTTCGCAATGTGGATCTACACCACGCCGGGCGTGACCCAGAGTCTCTTCGGCAGCACCGACCCGTCGTCGGCGGCCTACAACGAAGGCGCGAACTGGGTGGGCGTGCTGTTCGCCGCCTACAACGGCTTTGCCGCGCTGGCCGCGATCGCCATCCCGCGCATGGTGCGCTGGTGGGGGCTGCGCGTGAGCCACCTGGTGAACCTGTGCCTGGGCGGTGCGGGCCTGCTGTCCTTCCTGGTCGTGCGCAATCCGGACTGGCTGCTCGCCTCGATGGTCGGCGTCGGCTTCGCCTGGGCCTCGATCCTGTCGCTGCCCTACGCCCTGCTGTCGGACAACCTGCCGGCGGCCAAGATGGGCGTGTACATGGGCATCTTCAACTTCTTCATCGTGATCCCGCAGCTGCTGGCCGCCAGCGTGCTGGGCCTGCTACTGAAGACCTTCTTCGGCAACCAGCCGATCTGGGCGCTGGCGCTGGGCGGCGCCAGCCTGGTCGTCGCCGGCCTGTGCACGCTGCGCGTGCACGAACCCGAAGCGGACCCCCTGCCGCAACCCCTGTAGGCCCCGATCGCAGCCATCGCCAAGGTGCCCATGAAACGCACGCTCGCCTTTGCCAGCCTCGCCCTCTCCGTCGGCCTCGCCCGCGCGGCCGCGACGCCACCCGCGTTCTACGGCACCGACGCCCCGTTCGCCTCCGACGCGATCTACTTCGTGCTGACCGATCGCTTCGTCAACGGCGATCCGTCCAACGATCATCGCGACCAGGGCGGCGCGCACCGCACCTTCGACGTGCCGGTGCCCGGCGCGCCCAAGGGCGAGAGCGCCAACATCGGCTACCTCGGCGGCGACTTCAAGGGCGTGCTCGACAACGCCGCCTACATCCGCCGCATGGGCTTCGGCGCGGTCTGGATCACGCCCATCGTGGACAACCCGGACCAGGCCTTCAGCGGCGGAGATCCGGTGCAATGGGGCTCCAAATTCACCGACCGCGGCAAGACCGGCTTCCACGGCTACTGGGGCGTGAACTTCTACAAGGTGGACGAACACCTGCCCAGCCGCGACCTGGATTTCGCGCAGTTCACCGCCGGCATGCACGCGGCCGGCCTGAAGGTGGTGCAGGACATCGTCCTCAACCACGGCTCGCCGGCGTTCACCATGCCCGTGCGCCAGCCGCAGTTCGGGCAGATCGTCGACGAGCAGGGTCGGCTCGTGGCCGACCAGCAGAACCTGCCGCCGTGGCGGCTCGATCCGCGCCACAACCCGCTGCACCGCTTCTACCATGCCTACGAGGACCTGGCACAGCTGTCCAACAACGACGACCAGAACCCCGCGGTGCTGGACTACTTCGTGGGTGCCTACCTGAAGTGGATCGGCCAGGGCGCGGACGCGTTCCGCATCGACACGCTCAACCACATGTCCACCGCGTTCTGGAGGCAGTTCGCCACGCGCATCCGCGCCCGGCATCCGGGCTTCTTCATGTACGGCGAGGCGTTCGACTACAGCCCCGACGACATCGGCCGGTACACCTGGCCGCGCAACGGCGGCATCAGCCTGCTGGACTTCCCGCAGCAGCGGGCGATCAAGGCGGTGTTCGAGCACCCGGGCAGCGACTACGGCCTGCTGCGGTCGAAGCTGTACCTGACCAACGGACCCTACGCCAATCCGTACGAGCTGGTCACCTTCTACGACAACCACGACATGGCGCGCCTGGACGCCAGCGACGCGGGGTTCATCGACGCCAACAACTGGCTGTTCACCGCACGCGGCATCCCGGCGCTCTACTACGGCTCGGAGACCGGCTTCGAGCGCGGCCGCGCCGAACACGAAGGCAACCGCAACTACTACGGCCAGGCGCGGATCGACGCGGCGGGAAAGAGCCCGATCTACCGCCACCTGAAACGCATCGCCACGCTGCGCGCCGGGACGCCTGCGCTGCAGCGCGGGCTGATGCTGGTCGAACGCATGGCCGGCGACCAGGCTGCGTTCTACCGCGTCTACCAGCAGGGCGAGACGCACCAGATCGCGCTGGTGCTGCTCAACAAGGGCGATGCACCGGCGCGCTTCCGCGTGACGCAATGGCTGCAGCCCGGGCACTGGCGCGCCGCGCTGGGCGGCGAGGCGGTCGAGGTCGCCGCCGGTGGCGCGCTGGAGGCCACCGTGGCCGCGCACGACGTGCAGGTCTACCTGCTCGATGCTCCCGCCACGCGCCCGGACCTGGTGTCCGAACTGACCCGGCTCATGCAGGACAAGAGCCACCCGGATGACTGAGCATCATCGTCCGCAACCGGGACCGGCAGGGCAGGCGTCCGCCCCGTCGCCGGACGGCTGCCGGCGATCCCGATCGCACCGCTGGGCGCCTCGGCTGGCGCAGCTGCTCGCAGCCTGCACCCTGCTCCCGTGGGCCGCCGCTCACGCGCAGGCACCCGTGCGGACATTCCACCTCGCCGCGCCGGCCTTCGCACCGGAGCGGCTCGAGGTCACCGTGTACCTGCCCCCCGGGTACGACCGGGACGACCATCGCCGCTACCCGGTGCTGTACGCCAACGACGGCCAGGACATGGCAGCCGTCGGCCTGCCATCGACCCTGGCCGGGCTCTACCGGGAGCACGCGATCGTCCCGCTGATCGTGGTCGCCATCGACATGCCACGCGACCGTGCCGGCGCCTACGGACTGTCCGACCGCCGCCGCGGCGCGAGCGTGGTGGGCGGCTCGGTGATCGGGCCGATCGGCCTGGAGGCCGCGGCGTACTCGGCCTGGGTGGCGACGGCGCTGGTGCCCTGGGTCGATGCGCACTACCGCACCCGGCGGCAGCCGGATGCGCGGGCCGTCATGGGCTGGTCGCTCGGCGCGCTCAACGCGTTCAACCTCGGCTGGCAGTACCCGGACGTGTTCGGTACGGTCGGCGCGATGTCACCCTCGTTCTGGCTGGCCGCCGACCGCAGCGACGCCACCGCCGTGCAGCGCAGCCGGCTGGCGCAGGCGATGGTCGACCGCGGTCCGCGACGGCCGGGCCTGCGCTTCTGGTTCGCCGCCGGCACGGCCGAGGAGACCAACGACCGCGACCACGACGGCATCATCGACGTGGTCGACGACCTGCGCGACCTGGTCGAGGGCTACCGGGGCTTCGGCGTACGACGCCGCGGCCTGCGCCAGCTGGGCTACACCATCGCCCCGGGCACCACCGGCGCCGCAGCCGGCGACGTCAGCGTATTCCTGCTCGAGGGCGGCCACCACCAGCAGGCCTCGTGGGCCAGGATGCTGCCGCGCTTCCTGCGCTGGGCATTCCCCACCGGGAACGCCCCGGGACCGGGGTAGGAGCGGGCGTGCCCGCAATGCTTTCGCTCTGGTGCCCGACCGGTGCAGGCCGGCCGGAGGCGCTCAGGCCAGGCGCTGGCTCGACTGGCGCAGCATCAGCTGCACCGGCAGCATGGTGCTCCGCACCGGTTCGCCGCGGATCATCCGCAGCAGGCTGTCCACCAGCACCTCGCCGGCGCGGCGGGTGTCCTGCAGCACGGTAGTGAGTGGCGGATGGGCGAAGCGCGCCATCGGGATGTCGTCGAAGCCGGCGACCGGGACATCGGCCGGCACCCTGTAGCCGCGCTCGGCCAGTGCGCGCATGGCGCCGATCGCGATCAGGTCGCTGGCGGCGAACACCGCGTCGAACGGAACGCCGCGCGCGATCAGCTCGGACATGGCCTGGTGCCCGCACAGCTGGGTGCTCTCGGCATCCACCTGCAGCGCCTCGTCGGCGGCCAGCCCGGCCTGCGCCAGCGCATCCACGTAGCCGCGGTAGCGCTCGAAGAACTCGGGGTAGTGGCTGGAGGCGTCGCCCAGGAAGGCGATGCGGCGGCAGCCCTGTTCGATGAAGTGCCGCGCGATGGCCTGCCCACCGCTGAAGTTGTCGCAGCCGACGGACACGCCCGGCTGGTCCTCCTGCACGGCGCCCCAGCGCACGAAGCGGGTGCCGATCGCGACCAGCTTCTCCAGCCGCGCGCGATAGGCGAGGTAGTCCCCGTAGCCCAGCAGGATGATGCCGTCGGCCTTCTTGCTGTCGGCGTAGTCCGCGTGCCAGTCGTTGGAGAACTGCTGGAAGGAGACCAGCAGGTCGTAGCCCTGCTGCGCGCAGGCGCGGGTGATCGACCCCAGCATCGAGAGGAAGAACGGGTTGATGTTCGAGCCGTCGGCGGTCGGATCCTCGAACAGCAGCAGCGCCAGCGTGCCCGAGTGCTGCAGGCGCAGGTTGGAGGCGTTCTTGTCCACCTTGTAGCGCAGCTGCTCGGCGGCGGCGAGGATGCGCTCGCGGGTTTCCTCGCTGACCAGCGGGCTGCCGCGCAACGCGCGCGATACCGTGGCCTGGGACACTCCCGCCAGGTGGGCGATGTCGATCGACGTCGCTTTGGCCTTGCTCACTTGTTGCGGACCTCTGGTACTGCCGGCATCCACAACATTACCATCGGCCGACCGCGGTTGGCCCATGCGGGATGCATACGTATTCACAGGGACGCCACCTGCGCCGTCGGCGAGACTCGTACACCTGTCCATAGGCTTCGGGGGAAGAGCGGATGAGCACGCGGGAAATGCCAGTCGACCTGGCGCTGGAACAACGGGCGACCGCCCGCATCGTGCTGATCGCGGCGGCGGCCGCGCTCGGCGGATTCCTGTTCGGCTTTGACACGGCGGTCATCAACGGCGCGGTGGAAGCCATCCGTGGCGGCTTCGGCCTGAACGCGGCGCGGATCGGCATCGCGGTTTCCTGCGCCCTGCTCGGTTCGGCGCTGGGCGCCTGGTACGCGGGGCCGCTGGCCGACCGCCTGGGCCGCGTGCGCACCATGCAGGTGGCCGCGCTGCTGCTGGCGATCAGCGCGCTGGGTTCGGGACTGGTCTCGGGCATGTGGGACCTGATCCTGTGGCGCGTGGTCGGCGGCACCGGCGTGGGCATGGCCTCCGTGATCGCACCGACCTACATCGCCGAGGTATCGCCGGCGCAGGTGCGCGGGCGGCTCGGTTCGCTGCAGCAGCTGGCGATCGTGCTGGGCATCTTCGCCGCACTGCTGAGCGATGCCTGGCTGGCGAGCACCGCGGGCGGCGCCTCGGCGCCGCTGTGGCTGGGCCTGGAGGCCTGGCGCTGGATGTTCCTGGTGGCGGTCGTGCCGGCGCTGATCTACGGCGCGCTGGTGCTGGGCGTACCCGAATCGCCACGCCACCTGGTCGCCAAGGCGCGGCTGGTGGAGGCGCGCGAGGTGCTGCGCGAGGTATTGGCGATGCGCAGCGACGCCGCGCTGGACTACAAGCTGGGCGAGATCGAGCGCAGCCTGAAGATGGAATACCGCCCCACCCTGCGCGACCTGCGCGGCCCGCGCCTGGGCCTGCTGCCGGTGGTCTGGGTCGGCATCCTGCTGTCGGTGTTCCAGCAGTTCGTCGGCATCAACGTGATCTTCTACTACTCCTCGGCGCTGTGGCACTCGGTGGGTTTCAGCGAGGCCGATTCGTTCTCGATCACCGTCGCCACCTCGGTGGTCAACGTGCTGGTGACCCTGGTCGCGATCGGCCTGGTCGACAAGGTCGGCCGCAAGCCGCTGCTGGTGGTCGGCTCGGCCGGCATGGCGATCACCCTGGCACTGATGGCCTGGTGCTTCAGCGAGGCGGTCGGCAGCGGCGCCAGCCTGACCCTGCCCGCCCCCTGGAACATCACTGCGCTGGTCGCGGCCAACGCCTACGTGGTGTTCTTCGGCATCAGCTGGGGACCGATGGTGTGGGTGCTGCTGGGCGAGATGTTCCCCAACCGCATCCGCGCGGTGGCGATGGCGGTGGCGGCGGCGGCGCAGTGGCTGGCGAACTTCGTCATCACCTCGAGTTTCCCTGCGCTGGCCGAGGTCGGGCTCAGTTTCGCCTACGGGCTGTATGCCGGGTTCGCCCTGCTGTCGCTGCTGTTCGTGGTGCTGGCGGTGCGCGAGACCAAGGGCATGGAGCTCGAGGACATGCCCGGCTGAGGCCGCCGGGCGGCGACGCAAGAAAAAGGCCGGCGACGTCGCCGGCCTTCTTGCATTGGTGCCCCCGAGACGATTCGAACGTCCGACCTGCCCCTTAGGAGGGGGCCGCTCTATCCAGCTGAGCTACGGGGGCAACCCGCGAATTCTGGCACGGATGGCCGGTCCGCGCGACGGCCGCACGAGGTTGCGCCCCGTCCGCGAAGCGGACGCTGCCGCTGCGCGACCGCAGGCTCGCGCCTGCCGGCCACGGCGCGGCGATCCCGTCCGCGTCCGCCCGGGTCCCTCCGGGCCGCCTGCTAGACTATGCGTTTCGCATAGCCCGGCGCCGCGCGCGCCGCACCCAAGGAGTCCGCATGTCCCACGAAATCCTCACGGCGCTCGGCCTGGGCGAGTCGCAGTCCGGCACCTACCTCGGCAACGGCGAGTGGTCCACGACCACCGACGCCGGCACGCTGCGCCCGGTCAACCCGGCCACGGGCGAGGTGATCGCCAGCGTGCACGCCTCGAGCAAGGCGGACTACGAGACCATCGTCGAGCGCGCGCAGGCGGCCTTCAAGATCTGGCGCACCACCCCGGCGCCCAGGCGCGGCGAGGCCATCCGCCTGTGCGGCGAGGCGCTGCGCAGGCACAAGGACGCGCTGGGCAGCCTGGTCGCGCTGGAGATGGGCAAGATCAAGCCCGAGGGCGACGGCGAAGTGCAGGAGATGATCGACATCGCCGACTTCGCGGTGGGTCAGAGCCGCATGCTCTACGGCTACACCATGCATTCCGAACGCCCCGGCCATCGCATGTACGAGCAGTGGCACCCGCTGGGCCTGGTGGGCATCATCAGCGCGTTCAACTTCCCGGTCGCGGTGTGGAGCTGGAACGCGTTCCTGGCCGCCGTGTGCGGCGACATCTGTATCTGGAAGCCCTCGCCCAAGACCCCCCTTTCCGCCGTGGCGACCATGCGCATCTGCAACGAGGCGCTGCGCGCGGGCGGCTTCCCCGACATCTTCTTCCTGTTCAACGACGCCGGCACCGAGCTCTCGCAGGCCTTCGTCGACGATACGCGCATTCCGCTGATCAGCTTCACCGGCTCGACCCGTGTCGGCCGTCTGGTCGGCGAGCGCGTGGCGCGCCGCATGGGCCGCTCGCTGCTGGAGCTCGGCGGCAACAACGCGATCATCGTCGACCAGTCGGCCGACCTGAAGCTCGCCATTCCGGCGATCGTGTTCGGCGCGGTCGGCACCGCCGGCCAGCGCTGCACCACCACGCGCCGCCTCATCGTGCACGAGTCGATCATCGACGAGGTGACCGACAGGCTGGTCGCCGCCTACAAGCAGGTGGAGACCAAGATCGGCGACCCCACCCTGCCGACCACGCTGATGGGCCCGCTCAACAGCCCCGAGGCGGTGCAGGGCTACCTGCAGGCGATCGAGAAGGCCAAGGCCGCCGGCGGCACCGTGCGCACCGGCGGCGCGGCGCTCACCGACCGCAAGGGCAACTTCGTGCTGCCGACCATCATCACCGGCTTGGAAAACTCCGATGAGGTCGTGCAGACCGAGACCTTCGCGCCGATCCTCTACGTGATGCCGTTCAAGACGCTGGACGAGGCGATCGAGCTGCAGAACGGCGTGCCGCAGGGCCTGTCCTCGGCGATCTTCACGCAGAACCTGAAGGCGGCCGAACAGTACCTGTCGGCGGCGGGGTCCGATTGCGGCATCGCCAACGTCAACATCGGCACCTCGGGTGCGGAAATCGGCGGCGCCTTCGGCGGCGAGAAGGAAACCGGTGGCGGCCGCGAATCCGGCTCGGATGCCTGGAAGGCCTACATGCGCCGCCAGACCAACACCATCAACTACTCCGATGCGCTGCCGCTGGCGCAGGGGATCAAGTTCACGGTGTAAAAAGGGCGCGACAACCCGCTCCCTCGCCCCCGCCATGCCGGGGGCGGGGACTCGAAGAAGGACGACGCCATGAACGCACCGCCTCCCGTCCGCCCCACCACCAGCGCCATGGCCGTGGCCAGCCTGGTCTCGGGCATCGCCGCCTGGTGCATGCTGCCGGTGCTGGGCGCCATCGTGGCCGTGGCCTGCGGCCACCTGGCGCGCAGCGAGATCCGCCGCGCGCAGGGCCGGCTGGAAGGCGACGGCCTCGCGGTCGCCGGCCTGGTGCTGGGCTACGTCCAGCTCGCCTTCGGCGTGGCCCTGTTGCTGCTGGTCATCGCCGCGCTCGTGCTGGGCCTGTCGATCGGCTTCGGCGCCTCGCTGTTCCACTGACATGCTCGGCGCCTTCGACTTCAGCGGCTATCGGGTGGTCGTCGCCGGCGGCAGCAAGGGTATCGGGCGCGCCATCGCCCGGGCCTTCGCCGAGACCGGCGCGGCGGTGTCGATCTGCGCGCGCGGCGCGGAGGCGCTGGAGGCGGCCCGCAAGGAGCTGCTCGCCTGCGGTCCGGCCGCGCACGCGGCGGTCTGCGACCTCGCCGACGCGGACGCGATCGCCCGCTACGTCGACGAAGCGGCGCACGCGCTCGACGGCATCGACGTGCTGGTGAACAACGCCAGCGGCTACGGCTTCAGCGACGACGATGCCGGCTGGCAGGCCGGCTTCGAGGTGGACCTGATGGCCGCCGTGCGCGCCTCGCGCGCGGCGCAGCCCCACCTCGCCGCCTCGCCGCACGCGAGCATCCTGCACACCAGCTCGATCGCCGCCTTCCACCCGCGCCGCCACGGCGCACCCTACGCGGCGGTGAAGGCGGCCCTGAGCCAGTACACCACCTCGCAGGCGCTGGCGCTGGCCGAGCAACGCATCCGCGTCAACGCGATCGCACCCGGTTCGATCGAGTTTCCCGACGGCCTGTGGGGCCGCCGCCGGCGCGAGGAGCCGTCGCTCTACCAGGCGACCCTCGCGAAGATCCCGTTCGGCCGTTACGGCACACCGGAGGACGTGGCGCACGCCGCGCTGTTCCTCGCCTCGCCCTACGCCGGCTGGGTCACCGGCCAGACCCTGTGCGTCGACGGTGGCCAGGGCCTGCTGGGCTGAGCGATGGCCGCCTCCGATCCCACCGCCCGTTTCAGCGACCGCGTCGGCGACTACGTGCGCCACCGGCCGGACTACCCGCCGGCGCTGCTGGACTGGCTGCAGCGCGAGCTCGGCATCACGCCGGACTGGGCCGTGGCCGACGTCGGCGCAGGCACCGGCATCTCCTCGAAGCTGTTCCTGGACGCCGGCTACCGCGTGACCGCGGTGGAGCCGAACGCGGTCATGCGTGCGGCCGCCGTCGAGTGGCTCGGGGACAATCCCCGCTTCCGGGCCGTCGACGGACGCGCCGACGCCACCGACCTACCCGACGCGGCGGTGGACCTGGTCGTGGTGGCCCAGGCCTTCCACTGGTTCGATCCGGACGCCGCGCGCCGCGAATTCCGCCGCATCCTGCGCGCCGGGGGTCTGGCTGCGATCTTCTGGAATTCCCGCAAGCCCGGCGGCAAGCCATTCCTGGACGGCTACGAGGCCCTGCTGCAACGCTACGGCACCGACTACGCCATGGTCGCCGAGCGCCATGCCAGCGACGAGGCCATGCGCGCCTGGTTCGGGCCGGGCCTGCGCGGCGAGGCGCACTTTTCCCACCGCCAGCGGCTGGACTTCGACGGCCTGCTCGGCCGGCTGCTGTCCTCCTCCTACGCGCCGCGCCCGGGACATCCGGACTACCTGCCGATGAAGCAGGCGCTGCGGACGCTGTTCGATACCTGGGCCGAGGACGGCCGGGTCAACCTGGACTACGACACCCGCGTCTTCGCGGGCGAGGTGCCCTGATGTACGACCTGTTGCGTCCGCTGCTGTTCGCGCTCGACGCCGAGACCGCCCACCGGCTCACCCTGTACGCGTTGGGCGTGGCCCACCGCAGCAACCTGGGGCGCTTCGTCGCCACGCCTCCCGACGAGCTGCCGGTGACCGCCTTCGGCATCCGCTTTCCCAACCCGGTGGGCCTGGCCGCCGGCCTGGACAAGAACGCCGCGCACCTGGACGAACTGGGCGCGCTGGGCTTCGGCTTCATCGAGGTGGGTACGGTCACGCCGCGCCCGCAGCCGGGCAACCCGAGACCGCGCATGTTCCGGCTGCCCGGGCACGAGGCGATCATCAACCGGCTCGGCTTCAACAACGAGGGCGTGGACGCGCTGGTGCGCAACGTGGAGGCCTCCAGCTACCGCGGGGTGCTGGGCATCAACATCGGCAGGAACAAGGACACGCCCAACGAGCGCGCGGTGGACGACTACCTGTTCTGCCTGGAGCGCGTGTACCGCCACGCCCACTACGTCACCGTCAACATCTCCTCGCCCAACACCCAGGGCCTGCGCGACCTGCAGGAAGAGGCCACGCTGCGCCGCTTCGTGGAGACCCTGCGCGAGGCGCAGGAGCGCCTCGGTTCGCAGGCGGGCGCGCGCAAGCCGATGCTGCTGAAGATCGCGCCCGACCTGTCGGAGGCCGAGCTGGACGGCATCGCCGAGGTGCTGCGCGCCTGCGGCATCGACGGCGTGATCTGCACCAACACCACCGTCGGGCGCGACGCGGTGGCCGGCGATCCGCACGCCAGGGAGGCGGGCGGTCTCTCCGGCCGGCCGCTGTTCGCCCGCTCGACCGCGGTGCTGCGCGGCATGCGCGCGCGGCTGGGCGCGGACGTGCCGATCGTCGGCGTCGGCGGGATCCTCGACGGCAGCGACGCCGCCGAGAAGCTCGAGGCCGGCGCGAACCTGGTGCAGCTCTATTCGGGCCTGATCTACCGCGGCCCGCGCCTGGTCACCGAGTGCGTCGACGAGATCCGCCGCCAGCGCGGAGCCGCGCATGGCGGTTGAGCGCGTCGACATGGGCGGCTACACGCTGATCGAGAACGCGCCGCTGGTCGCGCGCAACACGCTGCGCGTGGCCGCCCGCGCCCGGCTGCTGGCCGAGGTGCGCGACGCCGCCAAGCTGCCGGAGCTGCTGGACTTTCCCGCCGTGCGCCGCGGCCGGTTGCTGGTGCTGGGCGAAGGCAGCAACCTGCTGCTCACCGGCGATGTGGAAGGCACCGTGATCGCCATGGCCACCCGCGGCGTGCAGGTGGAGCACGAGGGCGACGTCACCCGCATCGCGGTGGCCGCCGGCGAGCGCTGGGACGACTTCGTGCGCTGGACGCTGGGCCAGGGCTTCGCCGGGCTGGAGAATTTGATCCTGATCCCGGGCACGGTCGGCGCCGCGCCGATCCAGAACATCGGCGCCTACGGAACCGAAGTGGCCGAGTTCATCGAGAGCGTGGAAGCCTGGGACCTCGCCGGGCACCGCGTGGTCTCGCTGGACAACGCCGCCTGCGCCTTCGCCTACCGCCATTCCCTCTTCAAGCGCGAGCCGGACCGCTACATCGTCACCGCGGTGCGCTTCGCCCTGCCCCGCACCCACGCGCTGCGCCTGGACTACGCCGGCATCCGCGAGGAGCTGGCGCGCATGGGCGTGGACAGGCCCGCGCCCTTCCACGTCGCCGAGGCGGTGGTGCACCTGCGCACGCGCAAGCTGCCCGACCCGGCGGTGATCGGCAACGCCGGCAGCTTCTTCAAGAACCCGATCGTCGAGGCGGCCACGGGCGAGTCGCTCAGGCGCGAGCATCCCGGACTCGTCGCCTGGCCCGGCAGCGACGGCCGCTGGAAGCTCTCGGCCGCCTGGCTGATCGAGGCCGCCGGCTTCAAGGGCCGGCGCGAGGGCGATGCCGGCATCTCCAACCGTCACGCCCTGGTGCTGGTCAACCACGGCCACGCCAGCGGCGCCGAGCTGTGGGCGCTGGCGCAGCAGGTGATCGCCGGCGTGGAGGCCCGGTTCGGCGTGCGCCTGGAACCGGAGCCGGTGGTGGTCTGACCCGTGCCGGCCCCGGCGCGCTAACGGCGCGCCTTCGACAGCAGCCGCAGGATTTCCATGTACAGCCACACCAGCGTCACCATCAGCGCGAACGCCCCATACCACTCCATGTACTTCGGTGCGCCGGCCCGGCTACCGCGCTCGATCAGGTCGAAATCCAGGGTCAGGTTGAGCGCCGCCAGCCCCACCATCAGCAGGCTGAAGCCGATGCCCAGCGCGCCGGACTCGTGGATGAAGGGGATCTGGATGCCGGTGAACGCGCGCAGGCCGAGGTCCACCAGGTACAGCAGCGCGACGGCACCGGTGGCGGCGACGACGCCGATCCGGAAACGGTTGGTAACCTCGATGGCGCGCGTGCGGTAGAGCACGAGCATCACCGCCAGCACCCCGGCGGTCAGCATCACCGCCTGCAGCACGATGCCGTGGTAGCGCAGCTCCATCACGGCCGAGACGCCGCCCAGCGCGAAGCCTTCGGCGATCGCGTACAGCGGTGCGGTGATGCCCGACCATTGGCGCAACAAGGCGCTGGCCAGAGCGAGCACCAGGCCGGCGAGCAGGCCGCCCCACATGAACGGTGCCGTGGCGGCGAAGGCGCCGGCCACGTCGCCGGCGGCGGCCAGCATGTCGAAGCGGTGCCAGGTCCAGCCGCCGGTGACCACCGCCAGCAGGAGCAGCAGGCCGGTCTTGCCCAGCGTACCGTTCAGCGTCATGCGATCGCCTTCGGCGAACAGGCCCTGGAAGGTGCTTTCGCGCAGTACCGGGTTGCTCGAGCGCATGGATCCTCTCCCTTGGATTCCGCGCGGGGCGCGCGGGCGCACCATGCTACCGCGCCCGGCTCGACCGCGCGCTCAGGTCCGGCGCGGCCGGTCCAGCTCCGGCAGGAACACGGTGGTCAGCCCCATCAGCGGCAGGAACGCGCACAGCCGGTAGACGTACTCGATGCCGTGCGCGTCGGCGATCTGCCCCAGCACCGCGGCGCCGATGCCGCCCATGCCGAAGGCGAAGCCGAAGAACAGCCCCGAGACCATGCCCACGCGCCCGGGCAGCAGCTCCTGCGCGTAGACCAGGATGGCGGAGAAGGCCGAGGAGAGGATCAGGCCGATCGCCACGCTCAGCACGCCGGTCCAGGCCAGGTTCGCGTGCGGCAGCAGCAGCGAGAACGGCGCCACCCCGAGGATCGAGATCCAGATGACCGACTTGCGCCCGATGCGGTCGCCCACCGGCCCGCCGATCAGCGAACCGGCCGCCACCGCGAACAGGAACACGAACAGGTGCGTCTGTGCGCTCTGCACCGACACGCCGAAGTGGTGGATCAGGTAGAAGGTGTAGTAGCTGGACAGGCTCGCCAGGTAGAAGTACTTGGAGAAGATCAGCAGCCCCAGCACCAGCAGCGAGCCGACGATGCGCCCGCGCGAGAGGGTCACCGCCGCATGGCGCCGCCGCGCGGCGCCGCGGACGGCGTGGTGGTCGCGGTACCAGCGGCCGACCTGCAGCAGCACCACGATCGCCAGCAGCGCCGCGAGCGAGAACCAGGCCACGCTGCCGCGCCCGTGCGGCACGATGATCCAGGCCGCCAGCAGCGGCCCCAGCGAGGCACCGGTGTTGCCGCCCACCTGGAACAGCGACTGCGCCAGGCCGTGCCGCCCGCCGGAGGCCATCCGCGCCACGCGCGAGGATTCCGGATGGAACACCGACGAGCCGGTGCCGACCAGCGCCGCCGCCAGCAGCAGCACCGGAAAGTTCGGCGCGGTGGCGAGCAGCAGCAGGCCGCACAGGCTGAAACCCATGCCCACCGGCAGCGAGTACGGCATCGGCCGCTTGTCCGTCGCCACGCCGACCAGCGGCTGCAGCAGCGAGGCGGTGAGCTGGTAGGTCAGCGTGATCAGGCCGACCTGGCCGAAGCTCAGCGCGAAGCCGCTCTTGAGGATCGGATAGATCGCCACGATCAGCGACTGGATCATGTCGTTGAGCAGATGCGAGAAGCTGATCGCGCCGAGTACGGCAAACGCGGTGCGCGGCGCCTGCCCGGAGGCGGCGGCTACGGCAACGGCCGGAGGAACACGGGTATCCATGGGGGCTCGGGGACGCGCGGCCTTGCCGGCCGCGGGGCGCCACTCTAGAGTGCCCGGCGGCGGCCCGCGTGCACCATCGGGTCATCTTCCGTCGAATTCGGGCCAGAACGGAGGCCCGCCATGCGCAACACCCGCGTCACCCATTACGAAGACACCCCGCGCGACGTCGTCGCCACCGGCAACGACTACCCGCCGCACTACGTGCTGCCCAGCCATGCGCACAAGCGCGGCCAGCTGCTGTACGCGGCCACCGGCGTGGTCACGGTCGTCACCGGCGCGGGCAGCTGGGTGGTGCCGCCGCGACGTGCGCTGTGGATTCCCCCCGGCGTGGCGCACGAGGTGCACATGAGCGGCGCCGTCTCCACCCGCAGCGCCTACGTGCGGCCGGAGGCCGCCACCGCCGCAGGCCTTCCCGGGCACTGCCGCGTGATCGCGGTCTCCACCCTGCTGCACGCGCTGCTGATGGAGGCGGTGGATCTGCCGGCGGAATACGCCCTGGACGGCCGCGATGGCCGGGTGATGGCGCTGCTGCTGGACGAGATCGCCACCGCGCCCGCCCTGCCGCTCAACACCCCGCTGCCGCGCGATCCGCGGCTGGCGCGGCTGTGCCGCCGGCTGATCGAGGCGCCGGCGCTGGACATCGACCTGGACACCATGGCGCACAAGGCCGGCATGAGCCGGCGCAGCTTCACCCGCCTGTTCCGCCAGCAGACCGGCATGAGCTTCGCGCTGTGGCGGCAGCAGGCCTGCCTGCTCACCGCCCTCACCCGGCTGGGCCGCGGCGAGCCGGTCACGCGGGTGGCCGCCGACCTCGGCTACGCCAGCAGCAGCGCCTTCACCGCGAGTTTCCGGCGCGTGCTCGGCAGTGCGCCGAGCCGCTACCTCGCGCCCCGTGACTGACCGTCAGCGACGCTCGCCGTAGCGCTCTTCGGCTGCCCGCCCGGCGCGCAGCCGGGCCATGCGGGTGGCGGCAGCCACACGTCCGCCGAGGCCGGCATGGCGCTTGGCCCGCTTGCCTTTGCGGGGAGCGGCTTCCCCACCGCGTCGTTTGCCCGCGGGCGTCGCGCCCGGAGCGCGGCAGGGGGCGCGCAACGTGGTGGCGGGACGTCGACGGCGCGCCTGCACCAGGCCGCCGGCGCTCGGGATGTCTGCCTTTCCGGACATGGGAGGGAGCCTCCGGGATACGGCAGGCCATCCTGCGCAGGGGGCCGTGAAACGATGGGCAACGCTTCGTTCGAGGCGCATTCGTACGGTAGCGCGACGTCCGCAGCGAACGGACGGCGCTTCGCGCGAGCGACCCTTGCGGCCTCCACTCCTGGCCGCACGGGCGGTTTCATGCATGCAGCCTGACTGGGATGGCCCAGGGCCCGCCGGCCCGCGTTGACCGTCCGCGGGGAGCGCCGGGATCATGACCGGATGCCGATCCTGCGCTTCCTCTTCCTCTGCCTGCTGCTCGCCGCCACGCCCCTGCTCCACGCACAGGATGCGGCGCGGGGCACCCCCGCTCTCCCCGCCGCCTCGCCCGATCAGACGCTCGACCACCTGCGCAGCCAGCTCGACCAGATCAAGGGCGCGCTCAAGGGCAAGCCCGACGATCGCACGCTGGCAGGCCTGCGCGACACCGCCCTGGCGGTGCAGGACCAGGCCGAGCAGCTCGCCACGGCGCTGGCGCCGCAGATGGCCAGCCTGGATGCGCGCCTGGCCGTGCTCGGTCCCGCTCCGGCCAAGGGCGCACCGCCGGAAGCGCCCGAGGTGGCGGCGCAGCGGCGCCAGCTGGACAAGGCCAAGGCCGGCCTCGACGCGCAGATCAAGCAGGCGCACCTGCTGGGCGAGGAGGGCCTGCAATTGGCCGCGCAGGTGGCGGACGTGCGCCGCGATCTGTTCCAGGCGCAGCTCACCTCGCGCACGGCCTCGCCGCTGGGCAGCGCCTTCTGGAAGGAACCGGCGCGCTCGCTGCCCAACGACCTGGCACGCCTCGGGCGCCTGGAAACCCGCCTCGCGAACGCCTGGCAGGATGCCTGGCAAGCGCCCAGCCGTGGGCCGTTGCTGCTTTGCCTCGCGCTCGCCGTGCTGCTGGTGGCCGGTCGGCCGCTGCTGGAGCGTGCCCTGCCCTTGCTGGCGTCGCGCAGCCTGCCCGAGGGCCACCTGCGCCGCAGCGCGTTGGCCGTTGCGCTGACGCTGGCCTCCGTGCTGGTGTACGGCCTGGCGGCGCAGCTCGTGCGCCTGGGGCTGGATTGGAACGAAACGCTCGATCCCGACCTGGACGAGCTCGCCCGGGCGCTGGTGCGGGTGGTGTGCTTCGCAGCCTTCGTCAGCGGCCTCGGCCGCGCCCTGCTGTCGGTGCGCAGGCCCTCCTGGCGGATGCCCGCGTTGTCCGACGCGGCGGCACGCAGACTGCGCGCCTTCCCCGGCCTGCTGGCCGCCGCCAGCCTGCTGCTATTCGTGATCGAGCGCGTGAACGGCGCGATCGGCGCCAGTCTGCCCGCCACGGTGGCCACCCGCGGCCTGGTCGCGCTGGTGGTGAGCGGATTGATCGGCGCCGCGCTGCTGCGCCTGGGCCAGGCGCGGCGCGCGCTGCTCGCTACCGGCAGCGCGCCGGTGCAACGTCCGCTGTGGGTGGGGCTGCTCGCCGGTGCCGCCGTGCTCGGTGCGGCCGTCAGCTGGATCGCGGTCGCGCTGGGCTTCATCGCGCTGGGGTTCTACCTCGCCACGCGCATGCTCTGGATCGGCATGCTGATCGGTGCGCTGTACCTGCTGACGCACCTGGTGCAGGACCTGATCTGTGCGTTGCTGCTTCCCGAAGGCCGCAGCGGGCGCCGGCTGCAGGCGGCGTTCGGGCTGGCGCCGCGCACGCTGGACCAGGCCTCGACGGTGCTCTCGGGCGTCAGCCGCGTGCTGCTCCTGCTGCTGGCGATCGGCCCGCTGCTGGCGCCGTTCGGTACCGACCCGCGAGAGCTCGGTACGCGCATGGGGCAGCTCTTCGGCAACCTCTCCCTGGGCGAGCTCACCATCGCCCCGGGCACCGTGTTCGAGGCCGGGCTGGTCTTCGCGCTGGGCCTGGTCGCCGTGCGCATGCTCAAGCGCTGGCTGGGCGAGCAGTTGCTGCCCAGGACCACGCTCGAGCCGGGCATGCAGCTCTCGATCGTCACCCTGCTCGGCTACGTGGGCGGCGTACTCGCGTTCGCGCTGGCGCTGGCCGTACTCAACGTGAGCCTGCAAGGCATCGCCTGGATCGCCAGCGCGCTCTCGGTCGGCATCGGCTTCGGCCTGCAGGCGATCGTGCAGAACTTCATCTCCGGCCTGATCCTGCTGGCCGAGCGGCCGGTGAAGGTGGGCGACTGGGTCAGCCTGTCGGGCGTCGAGGGCGACATCCGCCGGATCAACGTGCGCGCCACCGAGATCCAGCTGTGGGACCGCTCCACGGTGATCGTGCCGAACTCGCAGCTGATCACGCAGAACGTGCGCAACGTGACGCTGGCCAATGCGCAGGGCCGCGTGCAGGTCAAGCTGCCGATGCCGCTGGACACGGACGCCAGGCGCGCCCGCGGGATCCTGCTGCAGGCCTTCCTCGACCACCCCGCGGTGCTGGAAACGCCCGCGCCGAACGTGCAGCTGGAGCAGGTCGACACGCTGGGCATCCACTTCGTCGCCACCGGCTACGTGCACAGCCCGCGCGAAGTGGGCAACGTGCGCAGCGAACTGCTGCTGGCGATCCTGGAGCGGCTGCGCGCCGCGGGCCTGCCGCTGATCCGCCCGCAGGACATGCGCGTCTACCGGCTGCCCGACCCGCGCGAGACCGGCTGAGTCGATACGAGCCGGTAGGAGCGAGTTCGCCCGCGATGCCTTTGCTTTGTGGTGCCGGAGCACGGCAGGGGCATCGCGAGCAAGCTCGCTCCTGCATTGCCGCCAGGGCCTACGACCGCTGCCTCACGGTGCGGCGGCGCGCTTGAGCCGGGAGGCCGGGCGGGCGACCGCGTACATCTCCCATGCCATCTGCTTGAGCAGAGCCTGGCGATCCGTGCCCTGCACGTAGAGGTCCATGTGGGTGCGCCCCGGCAGGAAGCGGAAGTCCGACTTCGCGCCGAGCCCGTCGAGCACCGCCTTCAGCCTGTGCGCGGCACCGTCGAGATAGAAGGTGTCCGCCGTGCCGACGACCAGGTGGATCTTGCCGTCCAGGTCGGGCCGCAGCTGTGGCCAGTGCTCCTTCAGGCGACGGGCGATGTCGTAGTGCTCGCTCCAGTAGGCGACCACCGCCGGGTCCACCGTGCCGGTGTCGCGGTCGAACATCGGCTGCGGGCGCCCGTCCGCACCGCGCGGCGAGAACACCCACTCGAACGAGGCCATCTGGCCGCCGTAGGGGCCCAGCACGCGCTCCAGCCGCGCAAAGGTCTCGAAGCTGGCGAGCACCTTGCCCTTGTCGCGCACCAGCGGGTACGGCGCGCCGTCGGCGCGGCGGTAGACGTTGGCGTGCGGCGCGTACAGGTCCACGCCGGTGAAGTCGTGGAAGTCGCTCGGATCGGGCGAGGTCGACCAGGTGCCGCCGAAGATCTCCGGATAGCGCGTCTGCAGCCACAGCGTGGCCCAGCCGCCGGACGAATGCCCTGTGAGGAAGCGCCCCGACGGCCGCGCATCCATGCGATAGCGACCCTCCAGCATCGGGATCAGCTCGGTGGTGAGCGCCCGGCCCCACGGACCGTTGTTCACCGAATCGGCGAATTCGTGCGTGCCGGTGGGACCGGATTCGTCCAGCACCACCCAAATCATCGGCGGCATCTGCTTCTCCGCCATCGCGCCGAAGACCATCGCGGCGGTGCCCGCCTGGGTGACGAGGTCGCCGCCGAAGCCGTGCGTCTGGTACACGGTCGGATAGGTGGCATGGCCGGCTGGGTCGTAGCCGGGCGGCAGCACCACCCAGCCGCGCATGTGGATGGGGCGGCCCCAGAAGGCGCTCAGCGACGGGCTGACGAAGTCGACAGGCTGCACCTGCCGGCGCGCCTCGGCCAGGTGCTTGCGCGTGGTTTCGCTGAGGTAGCGCGCGGGGAGGTCCCATGCCGCCCGCGCGGGGACGGTCTCGGTGAGCTCCAGCGCGGGCGCGTCCGTGCTCGGCAGGTGCACCTGCACCACCTTGCTCACCAGGTCGCCGCCGTTGCGGCCGTGGTAGTTGTAGTCGTGCTGCGTATCCAGCACCGCCTGCACCAGGTAGTCGCCGGGCGGCAGCCTGGAGAAGGGGTCGGGAAAGACCTCGTCGTCGGCGTCCAGCAGCACCTGGCCGCCGGGCACGAGACGCTCCACCTCGCGTGCGGCCACGGCCGTCTGCTCGGGCGCGAACGGACTGCTGTCCACTTCGGTGACCTTGCCGTCCTTCGCCGCGGCACGGGCCGCCTGGGCCTCGGTGGCGAACAGCAGCAGCCGGCCGGACGCCGGCTGGGTGGCGGTGGCCGGCAGGCCTACCTGGAAGAACGGATGCGCGGCCGGCACCGCCTCGCGCGCGCAGGTGCCGGTGACGAGCAGTGCGAACACGAGTGCAAGCGCGCCGCGGATTGGTTTGAACATGGCTACATCCTCGCTGGGTCTGCTCTCCGCGCAGGAGCGCGCTTGCTCGCGATGCTCTTGGCGCTCATCCGGCACCAGAAACAAAGGCATCGCGAGCGCACCGGCTCCTGCACGATCCATCCGCCCCGGTCAGCGGGTCGACCGGCCCTTCTCGTCCTGTTTCACCGGCGCCAGGCGCAGGTCCTGGAAGTCGAAGCTGAAGTCGGTCAGCGGCGAGATCGGCTGCATCAGCGCCTCGCGCACGTGGCCGTCCTCGTCCAGCGCGAAGCTGATGAAGGCATCGGCGTTGAGGGTGCGGTCGTCCCAGCGCACGGTGAAGGTGTCGTGCTGCCAGGGCTGCATCGTGCCGACCAGCTGCGGCGTGCGGCTGAAGCGCAGGCGCAGCTTGCCGTGCTCCTGGCTCACCACGACATCGCCGTACCAGGGGTCGCGGTAGGTGCCCGCATAGCCGGCCAGCGGCAGCGAAGGCTTGCTGCCCTTGTCGCGCGCGGCCTCGTGCCTGGCGAAGCTGTCGTCGGCCTTGGCCTCGGCCTTCTTCACCGCCTTGTCGTACGCGGCCACCCAGTCGGTCTTGTGCTCCGGGTTGAGATAGGCGTCGAGCACGCGGTAGGTGATCGCGTTGAAGGCCGCGCCCGATTCCGCGTTGGTGAGCACCACCACGCCGAGCCTGAGCTCGGGTACCAGGGTCACCCGCGAGACCATGCCCGGCCAGCCGCCGGTGTGCCAGACCAGTTTCCTGCCGCGGTAGTCGGACAGGAACCAGCTTTCGCCGTAGCCGAAGAAGTTGGGCGTCAACGGCGCGAGCTCCGGCACCGGCGGCTTGTTGATGGTGATCGGCGTGAGCATCGACCACATCTCGTGCTGGCTCTTCTCGGAGAACAGCCGGCGCGGCTTGCCGTCGGCGCCGGTGCCCGGCAGCACGCCGCCGGCGAGCTGCACGTTCATCCACTTGGCCAGATCATGCACGCTGGCGTAGATGCCACCCGCGCCCGGGTCGTTGAGCCAGGCCATCGGCGGCACGGGCTTCAAGTCCTTGAAGTCGGCCTTGGCATGGCCGGTGGCCACGTCCATGCCGGGCTTGAGGTAGGTCTTGTCGATCAGCGACTCGTCCATGCCCACCGGCTCGAAGATGTGCTCGCGCACGTAGTCGGCGTAGCTCTGGCCGGAGGCCTGCTCGATCACCAGGGTGGCCACCGCGAAGAGGATGTTGTCGTAGGCGTAGCCGGCGCGGAAGCTGTTGCGGATCGGCACCTTGGCCAGACGCTCGACCACCTCGCGGGTGGTGTAGGTGGTGGGCGGCCAGTACAGCAGGTCGCCCGCGCCCAGCGACAGGCCGCTGCGGTGCGCGAGCAGGTCGCGGATGCGCATCTCGTGTGTCACGTACGGGTCGGACATGCGGAACCACGGCAGGTGCTCGATCACGCGGTCGTCCATGTCCAGCTTGCCCTGCTCGGCCAGCTGCTGCAGCGCCGCGGCGGTGAACGCCTTGGTGTTGGAGGCGATCGCGAACAGCGTGTGCGCATCGACCTTGTCGCTCTTGCCCAGCTCGCGCAGGCCGAAACCCTGCTCCATCACCACCCGGCCGTCCTTGACGATGGCCACGGCGATGCCGGGCACGTCGAAGGTCTTGCGCGCGCGCTCCACGTAGGCGCCGAAATCGGCCAGCTGCGCCGGCGGCATCGGACGGGCGGTGTCGCCGGTGGAGACCGGCGGCGGCGCCGGCCGCTGCGCAGGCACCTGCGCGAGCGCGCCGGTAGTGGCCAACAGCAGGGCGCAGGCCACCGCCAGGCGCGTGCGGGAAACGGGCTGGGTCATCGAAGCACTCCTTGGGTCCAGGCAACGGCCCACTATCGCCACAAAACGCGCCGCGCGCCAGCCGTCCGGCCTGCTTCAACCGCCGTGCCGGGCGTGCGCGTCCAGCCAGGGCGCCAGCGAAACCGACCACAGGTTATCCAGGCCATTGTCCCAGGCGGCCATGCGCGCGAGGTCCTGCCGGCCCTGCGCCCGGCTGCGCGGGTAGTGAACCGGCACCCCGCGCGCGCCGGAGAAATACAGGGTCCGGTGGTCCGGTCCCAGGTGGGAGCCCCCGGGTGCGCCGCGGTACACCTCGTCGCCCAGGTCGATCGGTGCGCCCCAGCGGCCGTGCTCGCGGAACGCGATGTAGAGGCGGTCGGGTCGGTCCTTGCCCGCGTAGTTGGCGTCGAACACGATGAACGATTCGTCCGGCGCCACTGCCGGGTCCAGCTTGTGCGCACCCGCCGCTCAGCGCGACCTCGACCGGAGCCTGGTAGGCGCCGTCACGGTACTGCGAACGGAACAGCCGGAAGTCGCCGTCCGCGCCCGGCCGCTGGAAATACACGCTGCCGTCGGCCGCCACGCTGGGCGCATAGGTGCGGGTGCTGGCGTTGACCACGTCGGGCAGCCGCACCGGCTTGCCCCAGCCGTCGCCCTTGCGGTCGACCCGCCAGAGGTGCCCGCCCGAACCCGGGGCGACCTTGCCGTCGGCCATCACCGCATCCAGCGGCTTGCCGCCCGGCCGGTCCGGCCGGTTGGAGCTGAACACCAGGAACGGGCCGCCGCCATCGCCGGATGGTGGTCCAGCCAGCGGCCGCAAAACGGCGCGATGACAGGCTCCGACCAGCCGCGCGCGGTCCTGAGGATGCCGCGTTGGGCCAGCTCACGCGGTCGAAGAACACGGTGCGGCCATCCGGCGCGAACGCGGCGGAGTCCTCGGCGGCCGGGCCCGAGACCACGCCGGGCGCGAACAGATGCGGCGGCGCGGCAGGCGCGGCCTCCAGCGAGAGCGAAACGACGCCGCACATGCATGCGGCGAGCAGGCGGCCGGTCGGTCGGGAATGCTCGATCCTTGCGTCGGGGAAGTGCAGCGGCAGGCACGGATACGCCTGCCGACGGCCGCGCACGCGTGCCACAAGTCACTCCAGCTCACATGCAGGTCCGCCCAGGGCGTGCCAGGATGCGCGCCTCCCCCGCTGGAGCACGGCCATGACGCTCTCCACCCCCACCGCAAACGACGTAGGCGTGCGCGTCGGCATCGGCGGCTGGACCTTCGCCCCCTGGCGCAACAACTTCTACCCGGCCGGGCTGGTGCAGCGCCGCGAGCTGGAGTACGCCAGCCGCCAGCTGCGCGCGATCGAGATCAACGGCACGTTCTACGGCGCGCAGAAGCCGGCGACCTACGCCAAGTGGGCAGCCGAGACGCCGGAGGGCTTCGTGTTCGCGCTGAAGGCCCCGCGCTACGTGGTGGAAAGCAAGCGCCTGGCCGCCGCCGGCAAGGGCATCGAGGCCTTCGTGCACGGCGGCCTGGCGGAGCTGGGCGACCGCCTGGGGCCGATCAACTGGCAGCTCGGCCCGGGCCGGCCGTTCGATGCGGACGACATCGCCGGCTTCCTCGACGCGCTCCCGCGCGAGCTCGACGGTCGCCCGCTGCGCCACGTGCTGGAGGTGCGCCACCGGAGTTTCGCGAGCGAACGCTACGTGGATCTGGCGCGCGCGCACGGCGTACCTACCGTGTTCACCGACGCCACCCAGTACCCGTCCTTCGCCGATCTCACCGGCGACTTCGTGTACGCGCGGCTGATGCGCAGCCAGGCCGACGAGCCGGCCGGCTATCCGGCCGATGCGCTGGACGCCTGGGCCACCCGCGCCCGCGCCTGGTCGCAGGGCAAGGACCTGGCGGAGCTCCCGCACGCAGGTGCGTTGCAGCCCGACGGACCGCCGCGCGAGGTGTTCGTGTTCTTCATCGGCAGCGCCAAGGAGCGCAACCCCGCCGCCGCCATGGCCTTGCAATCGCGCATCGACGGCGCCCACTGAGGCGATGTTTACGGGCGATTGCCCGGAGCGTCACGGGAGGTGAGGCAAGCTGGACGCCGTCGGAAAAACACCGACATTCCCTCTCCCATCACCGCCCAGGAGAAGCGCCATGAGCATCCAATCGACCGGTTACACCTCGACCCGACCCGCGGGCATCGGCAGCGGCCCGGTGCTGGCTTCGAGCACGCTCAATGGTGAAAACGTGCGCAACGCCCAGGGCGAGGATCTCGGCGAGATCAAGGACCTGATGATCAACACCACCGATGGCACCATCGAGTACGCGGTACTGTCCTTCGGTGGCTGGCTCGGCATGGGCGACAAGCTGTTCGCGGTGCCGTGGAACGCCATGCGGCTGGACACCGAGAACCACTGCCTGGTGCTGGACGTGCCGAAGGAGCGCCTGAAGGACGCGCCCGGCTTCGACAAGGACAACTGGCCGGACTTCGCCGACACCACGTTCACCAGCCGCATCAGCAACTACTACCACTGAGCCGCCGGCCGGCGGAGGGCGTCGCGCGGCGCCCCCCGGCTCCGCGCTGCGGATACACTGGCGCACCGTCAGCGCCCTGCTTCCGACCATGCGCCAGCTCGCCTTCCAGCTCGACCGCGACCACGTCGAACTCAACCAGCTGTTGAAACTGTGCGGGCTCTGCGACAGCGGGGGCGCGGGCAAGGCGCTGGTCGCCAGCGGCGCGGTGTTCGTCGATGGCCGGCGCGAGCTGCGCAAGACCTGCAAGATCCACGCGGGACAGACCGTGCGCCTGGGCGAGACCGAGATCCGCGTGGCCTGACCGCGCGCAACGCCGCCGGGATGTAACCGGACCGCCGCCGCCGGCGAATTCGCCTGCAGCACGAACGCTCGCGAGGTGATCCATGGCCCGTCGATGGTTTTTCCTGAGCCCGCTGGCCGGCCTGCTGCTGGCTGCCTGCAGCGCGTCCGGACCGGCGGTGGCCGATGGCGCGCGGCGATTGCCGCCTCCCCGCCTGGATCCCGCGCCCGCACAGCCGGGCGAACAGGTCGCGGTGTTCGCCGGCGGCTGCTTCTGGGGCGTGGAGGCGGTGTTCGACCACGTCGAGGGCGTGCGCGAGGCCTGGTCCGGCTACGCCGGCGGCAGCGCGGACACGGCCAGCTACGAGCGCGTCAGCGACGGCGACACCGGCCACGCCGAGTCGGTGAAGGTGGCCTACGACCCGCGCAAGGTCAGCTACGGCAAGCTGCTCGAGGTGTTCTTCTCGGTGGCACACGATCCGACCCAGCTCGACCGCCAGGGGCCGGACGTCGGCAACCAGTACCGCTCGGTGATCTTCTACACGACCCCGCAGCAGGCGCAGGTGGCGCGCGCCTACATCGCGCAGCTCGCCGCAGCCCGTGTGTTCGACGCGCCGATCGTGACCCAGGTGGTTCCGCTGCGGGGCTTCTACATGGCCGAAGCCTACCACCAGGACTTCGCCGCGCAGCACCCGGGCAACCCCTACATCGCCTACAACGACGCGCCGAAGGTGGCGCACCTGAAGCAGTGGCTGCCGGCGCTGTACCGTCCGCAGACGCAGATCGTCCCGGTGCAGCTGCACTGACGCTGCCACGCGTCGCGCCGACGTCTTGGACGCCTCGCGCCTACCGCGCCGGCGGCACCAGCCGCAGGCGCACCGAGCCGGCCCGCTGGCTGGGGCGCAGCATGCGCTCGATCTCCGGCACCTCCAGCGCCCTCGCGTAGAGGTAACCCTGTCCCTCGGTGCAGCCGGCGCGCAGCAGGAAGTCATGCTGCGCCTCGGTCTCGATGCCCTCGGCGATGGCGCACAACCCCAGTCGCTTCGACAGCGCCAGCATCGCCTCGACGATGGCGGCGTCGTGCGCGCTGCCCGGAAGGCCGGCGACGAAGCTCTGGTCGATCTTCAGGAAGGCGATCGCCGGCAGCTTGAGGTAGGCCATCGATGAATAGCCGGTGCCGAAGTCGTCGATGGCCACGCCCACGCCCAGCGCGTGCAGCGCGTTCATCGTGCGCTCCATTTCGTCGCCCAGCCGCAGGATCGCGCCCTCGGTGATCTCCAGCAGCAGCCGCTGCGGCGAGATCCGCTCGGCGACCAGCCAGCGGCGCACGTCCTCGACGAAGTGCGGCGCGCCGTAGGAGCCGGCGGAGATGTTGACCGCCACGCGGATCGGCGGCATGCCGGCCTCGTCCCACTGGCGCATTTGCCGCGCCACCGCCTGCAGCACCCACTCGTCGACGTGGCGGATCAGGCCGAGCTTCTCGGCCAACGGGATGAACTCCGCGGGCGAGATCTCCCCGCGTGCCGGATGGCGCCAGCGCAGCAGCGCCTCCACCGCCACCACCTTGCCGTTGCGCAGGTCCACGCTGGGCTGGTAGACCAGCCGGAATTCGCCGCGCGTGAGCGCCTGGCGCAGTTCCGCCGCGAGCGCCAGGCGCTTGCGCGCATCGGCCTGCATCATCGGCGAGTAGAAGCGATAGGTGTTGCGCTCCTGGCTCTTGGCCGCGTACATGGCCGCGTCCGCGTTCGCGATCAGCGTGACCGGATCGCTGCCGTCCAGCGGGTAGCCGGCGATGCCGATGCTGGCACTTAGCGCCACCTCGTAATCGCCCACCGTCATCGGCTCGCCCAGCGCCACGAGCAGGCGCTGTGCCATCGCGCTGGCCTGCTCGCGCGAGACCAGCCGGCCGATCAGCACCGTGAACTCGTCGCCGCCGATGCGCCCGGCCAGATCGTGCTCGCCCAATTGCCGCTCGATCCGCTCGGCCACGTGCACCAGCAGGCGGTCGCCGATCGCGTGGCTGTAGCTGTCGTTGATGACCTTGAAGGCGTCCAGGTCGATGAACAGCACCGCCATCGCGCCGTGCAGGCGGTCGGCTTCGGCGATCGCCCGCGCGCAGCAGCGCTCGAATTCCGCGCGGTTGGCCAGCCCGGTCAGCGGGTCGTGCGTGGCCATGTGTTCGAGCCGCCGCTGGTTCGCCTTGGTGGTGCTGATGTTGGTGAACACCGCCACGTAGTGCTGCACGCGGTCCTCGGCGTCGCGGATCGCGCTGATGCTGAGCAGTTCGGGATACAGGCTGCCGTCCTGGCGCTGGCTCTGCACCTCGCCCAGCCAGTTGCCGCCGGTTTCCAGCGTGTCCCAGATCGACTGCGGCAGCGGCGAGCCGTCGGGCAGCCGACGGGTCTCGTCGAACCGGCGCCCCTGCACGTCGTGCAGCGACAGGCCGGTGATCGCCACGTGCGCCGCGTTGATCGAGACCACGCGCCGCGACGCGTCGGCGATGATCACCCCCTCGGCGATGCTGGCCAGCGCCTCGGCGGCGATGCGCCGCTCCTGTTCCAGGTTCAGTCGCTCGGAGATGTCGCGCACGATCGCCTGGCGCACCGCGCGCTGGCCCCAGGTGACCAGGCTGCTCTGCGTCTCCACCGGGCGCTCGCGCCCGCCGCGGCCGCGCAACATGCCCTGGACGATGCCCTCGCCCTGCGGCACGCCGCGTTCGAACAACCGCGCGAAGGGCGTGCCGATCAACTCGCGCGGGCCCTGCCCGGTCCATTCGGCCGCCTTGCGGTTGATGTCCAGGATGCTGCCGCTGTTCTCGTCCACCATCACGATGGCGTCGGCGGCGCGGTCGAACAGCAGGCGGTACCGCTCCTCGGTGCCGCGGATGCCCGCGAGCACACGCCGGGCGATCCACAGCCACAGCAGCGAAGCCAGGCAGGTGGCGCCGAAGATCGTGCCGTACAGCACGCGCCCCATCCACACCGCACCCTTGGCGATGTCGTGCGAGAACCGCTTTGCGTGGGGCTCGATGATGTCGTTCAACGCGCGGATGCGCGCCTGTTGCCTGGCCACTTCGCCCGCCGGCAGCGGGCCGCGCGCACGGGCGGCCTCCAGCTCGCGGGCGGTGGCATCCATGGCGGCGACCGGCGGGTCGACCAGGCGCCATTCGGCCAGGGCATCCTTCATGTAGGGGGCCGAGGCGAAGTGATCGAGCATGAAGATCACGCCCGGCACCGCCTCCTGCATGGTATTGACCTTGAGCAGCGCGGCCTCGACCGCGGCGCGGTTGTAGACGCCGCTGGTCACCACGTCGCGTGCCCACTGGTCGATGCGCAGGATGTCGTAGTTGCGCCGGTAGGCGGCCAGATCTGCCGGATTGCCGCTGGCGGCGTAGTTGCGCAGGTCGATCACCGCCTGCTTCTGCGCCTTGGACCAGATGCTCTCGCCGTTGAGAAAACCGGCGAGAGCGACCTGGATCTGCAAGGCGCCCCAGGTGAACGCGAGGATCAGCCCGATGACGGCCGCAAGCCCCCAGGCCAACGGCAGGAGGCGCCGTGGCAATGATTGCAAGCTGGGCACGGCAGCAGGCATCGCCTCCCCTATCCTGTGGCTGACCCGCGCGATTGTCTGGGTCCCATATTGCCTCGTTTATGCCATATCAAGCCGCCGCCTCGTTCACGGTTCCGTAAACACGTCCGGCGCCCATGCTGCGGTCGGCCAGAATGCGCATGCCAATGTAGCTGCGTTTCACGCATTCGGTGAGATGGTCGACTTCATCGGCAGCGGGCGCCATTCCCTTGAGCGTGCAGACGATTTCCAGGGCCTCCCACGGGTGGGTATCGTCGTAGGCCGCATGCAGCTGCAGCCAGCGAAGGGTCTGCGCGCGCCTGCCCGCGGGCAGGCTGCGGGCATAGTCCTCGCTGCCGTAGAGAAGTTGCGACCATTCGCCGGTGGCCCCCTCCACCGCATAGTTGGTGGCGATGATGCCGGCCGCAAGGGTGTCGTTCCGGCTGACGTCCTCGCACCACTCGGCAAGATCCTGCGAGCCCGCCGGGCGTTCGCCGTGCAGCACCTCCTCGCGCGCCACGCCCGCTCCTTCGGCCCAGTTGAGCCAGTACTCGGCGTGGTTCTGTTCCACCCGGATGTTGCGGACCAGCCAGCGCCGGGCCATGTCGTCCCCGGGGCTGCGGCCGTACTGGGTCTTGAGCAGGTTGCGCGCCATGTAGGCCGGAAAGCGCTCGATCACCGGCCAGATGCCGACCATGAAGTTGCGCGTGCCTTCCCGGCCCAGACGCACTTCGCGCATCAGGTCCCACAGCTCGTGGCGGATCACGCTCTGCCGGGTCGCCTCGCAGGCGTCGACCATGCCCTGCGCCCACTGGGGATAGCTGGCCAGCTCGGTGAGCGGGCCGGTGCGTTCGAATCGACGGTTCATTACGGATTCTCCTCGTTGTTCGCTGCGCGAGATCGGCCTGGCGGCACCCTGCAGCCGACCGTTTTCCGGCCGCAGCACGCCGGAAAAGTGCATGGTTTCAAGGGGCTGTCTCATGGCTGGCGAACGCGCAGGCGACGGCTCGGGGCGCCGCCCGGAGGAGTTCGTGGACACAGACGGGCATCTTCGCGCCGATGCGGCTCCCACGCACGGGTGCCCGGCGCCCTGATGACGCGCCCGGCGGTACGTGTGTCAGCTCGCGCGCCCGCTCCGGCTGCGTCGCTCGGCCGCCTGTGCCGAAGCCGTGTCGCGGGCATAGGTCCGGCGGGTGCGCACGAGCAGCAACAGGCCGGCGATGACCAGCGCCGCGAGCATCACGACGAAGGTGCGGCCCAGCGCGGCTGTGCCGGCCAGGGACGACGTCGCGGCGCGCTCGGCCATGCGCGTGGAGAGCCAGCCGAACAGCGGCGGCGCGGCCGCCTCCAGCGCGAACCGGAAGGTCGCCCGCACTCCCTCGGCGCGTCCCCACAACGCCGACGGCATTACGTCCAGTCGTGCCGCGTCGATCACCGGGTTGGCGCCGCCGAGACCTGCCGCGGCGAAAAAGAAACACGGCCCGGCGAGCCACAGCGTGCCGCTCAGCAATCCGGGCAGGAAGGCGGCGGCGGCGAGCAGCAGCGCCCCCGCGCCGACCAGCACGCGTCCGGTCAGGCGGCCACGGGCGAGCAGGCGGTCGCCCAGGCGCCCGGCCAGCAGCACGCCCGCCACCGCCCCCAGGCCGATCGCCACCGACAGGCCGGTGGCCTGCGCCTGGTCGAGGCCGAAGCGGCCGCGCATGAAGACGATGGCGAAGGTGCGCAGCCCGGCGAAGTAGAAGTAGCCCAGCACCGAGGCGGCCACCAGCGTGCGGTAGCTGGGTACGGCCAGGACGTAGCGCACCGCGCTCCACAGGGAGGCCGTGTCCGGATTCAGGCTCATCAGCGCGTGGCGGGGACGCACACCGCGCCAACGGATCACCCGGCGCAGCGCGCTGCTGGCCTCGCCCCCCTGCGCGGCCCCGTCCGGGTCGTCCGCAGGCGGCCGCTTCGCGGAGGGAACCTCGGACGCGCCACGGGGAATCCGGCTGCGCCCGCCGCGCAGGGGCTCGGGCAGGCGGCGCCACAGAACCGCCGCCAGTGCAACTCCGCACGCCGCCAGCACGCCCAGGGAGGCGCGCCAGGACAGCCACGCGGCCACGTTGCCGCAGATCAGGAAGCCGAACGCCACGCCCAGCAGCTCGCCCGCCAGCACGTAGCCGTAGATCCGCCCACGCTCGCCCGGATGAAAGAAGTCACCGATCAGCGAGGTGACGACCGGCAGCGCTACCGCAGCGGCGGCGCCCAGCACCAGACGGCTCGCCAGCAGCAGCGGGTACGACAGCGCGAGACCGCCGGCCAGCATCGCCGCCGACCACACCAGCAGGGCGAGGGCGAGCAGCCGTACGCGGTGGACGCGGTCCGCAAGCGCGCCGAACGGCAGGGTGACGCACACGCCCACGGCAGTGGACGCGGTCACCAGCCAGCCGATCTGCAGGTGGCCCACCCTCAGCGCCGTCTCGATCTGCACGGCCGCCGCGCCCAGCGTGGCCTTGTCCGCCGCATCCATCGACAGCACCAGCGCCAGCAGCGCGATCACCTTCAGCCGTGCGCGGCCGCCGGCCAGCTCCTCCAGCGGCCGCTCGATGTCGTGGTGGAACCAGCCGCGCGGCCGTGCCGCGCGTTCGGCGCTCGCGGGTCGAGCCATGGGTATCGGTCCTGTTCGCGGCGGGGGCAGGCTCCTCGCAGCCCTGTCCGGAGCGGACGGCACACGCACCGGAAGGACCGGCACGGGCCGCCGCGTGTTCTGTCCGGCCGATTCCTGCACCCGCGCCGACAACGAGGCGTCAAGGACGGACCGGCCGGGCCCGCTCGCAGGGGCGCGCGGCGGATGCTGCATCGGTGGTCTGATCCGCTCTCCACGGACAGAGGGCTCCCTGATGATCACCCTGGGTATCGAAGAAGAAGTGCAGGTCGTCGACGGGCGCGGCCAGCTCGTCGCGCACGACCTGGCCGCCGGTCTTGCCGAGCACGCCACGCCCGAGGGCATGCTCGACCGGGAGATCCACCGCTGCGTGATCGAGCTGAAGACGCGCGTCTGCGGCAGCGTCGACGAGCTGCTGGCCGCGCTGCGCACGGTGCGCGCAGCGGCACGGCGAAAGGCGGGGGCGCAGGGCCAGCGCATCCTGATCGCGGGCCTGCACCCGACCGCGTACTGGCAAGAGCAGCCGCTGCACGAGGGGCCGGACTGGCCGCACTACGCGCGACTGGTCGCGGAGTACCAGGACGTCGCGCGCGCGGCCTTCAGCTTCGGCATGCACCTGCACCTGGGCTTCGCCGATGGCACCCCGCGCATGCCGATCATGAACCGCCTGCGCCACGTGCTGCCGGAGGTGCTCGCCCTGTCGGCCAGTTCGCCATTCTTCGAGGGCCGCGATACCGGCCTGCATTCCTGGCGCCACGGCCTGCTCGACCGCTACCCGCGCATGGGCACGCCCGACATCTGGAGCAGCGAGCGTCATTACGCCTCCCACGTCGAACGCCTGCGCCGCGTCGGCTGCATCCATGCGGACCAGGCCCTGTGGCAGGACATCCGCCTGCACCACCGCTACGGCACGCTGGAGGTGCGCATCATGGACGCGCACCCGGATCTCGAGCGGATCGGCCTGATCGCCACCCTGCTCAAGTGGGAGGCGGAGACGCTGGAGGAGGAACTGCGCGACGGCCGCCAGGGCCTGGTGTGGGAACGCGCCTGCATCGAGGAGAACAAGTGGCGCGCCCGCCGCTACGGCCTGGGCGCGCAATGGATCGACTGGGACCGCGACGAGGCCAGCAGCACCGGCGTGCATTTCGAGCGCTGGTGGCGGCGCCTGGCGCCGCGCGCCGCCGGCCACGCCGAACGCGCGTACTGGGAACGCCGGCTGGCCGACGCGCTGACCGCGGGCACGTTCGCCGACGAGCTGCGCGCCCGGGTCGCGTGCGACGCGGACTGGGCCGCCACCTTGCGCTGGATGGCCGACCGTGCCGAGGAGCCCGCGCCCGCCCTCGCCAGCGTGGGGGGCTGGGCATGAGCGCGCCCGCGATCCGCCTGCACGCGCTGGGCGAGGACCGGCTCGCGCTCGCGCTGGCCGAGGTGGGTGCGCCGCACCTGCCCCGGCGCGTGCTGTCCGACCACTACGCGGTGGGCAATGCCGCGCTGCGGCGGCGGCTGGGCGACAAGATCGGCCGGCTCGTGCACGCGCTCACGCCACACCTGGACCCGGCACGGGTACGCTGGCCAGGGGCGCGTGCCGACGTGCTGGCGCTGGACCTGGCCTTCGTCGAGCACCCGCAGCGTCCATTCGAACTGGCCTGGGTGGAGATCCAGGCGTTCACCTCGATGCTGCCCACCTTCCATGCCGTGCACCTGGCACACCGGCGCCTGCACGCGACCGCCCCGGACTGCCTGCCGCACGACCCGCTGCCGCCGGGCGCGGACTGGGTGACGCACGTGCGTGGCTGGGTCGCCCCGCATCCCGACACGGTGCTGATCGAGGACCGGCCCCGCCAGCGCGCAACCTGGCCGGACCTCGCCGGCGCGCGCCACTGGTGGCGGGTCGACGTGCACGACTGGCGCGATCTGGTGCCCCGGCACGGCCACCTGGCCTGCCCGGTCAGCGGGCGGCGCTACGCGCACGTGTGGAACCGGCTGATCCTCGCCGACCTCGATCCGCCGGAGCGGCGGCGGGCGGACGCCGTGCTCGGCGCGGCCGACCGCGTGGGCTGGCACAGCCACCCGGCGTGGTACGAGGGCATCCACAAGGGCACGCTGGCCGAGCTGCCCTGGATGCGCACGAAGCCTGCCACTGGGTCGAGCACAGCCCGTCGCGCGCGTGCGGACACGCCGACGCCGGCCGGTGGGTCGCCAAGCCGGTGGACGGCCATTCCGGCCACGGGCTGCTGCTCGCTCCCACGGCGGCGCAGCTCGCCGTCCTGCCCGGCCCGCGCCAGTGGATCCTGCAACGGCGCTTCCGCCAGGTGCCCATCGGACGGCACGCGACGGGCGGCCAACCGCTGTTCGGCGAGGTGCGCTGCATGCTCGGCCTGCGCGACGGCCAACCGCCCTGGGTGATGGCCTGGATCCTGCGCCTGTCCACCGACGGCATCGCGACCATGACCGGCCGCGATACCCGACCCGGCGAAGGCATGTCGCTGCTGTACTTCGAGCCGGAGTGATGCGGCCCGGGCGCTCAGCCCTGCGCCCCGGCCACCACCATCCACGCCACGCCGAAGCGGTCGGTGACCATGCCGAAGCTGGTGGCGAAGAAGCTCGGCCCCAGCGGCTGCTGCACCTGGCCGCCGTCGGCGAGCGCGTCGAACAGGCGCCGCGCCTGGGCGTCGTCATCGGCGGCGATGGACAGCGACACGCCCTTGAATTCCGGGTGACCGGCGGCGAAACCGTCCGACGCCATCACCTGCGTCTGGCCGATCTGCAGGGACGCGTGCATCACCTTGTCGGCCGGCGGCAGCGCGCCGTCCGGGCAGCCGGCGTCGCCCGGCGGGGCATCGCTGTAGTGCAGCAGCATGAGCACCTGGGCGCCGAGCGCATCGCGGTAGAACGCCACGGCCTCTTCGCAGCGGCCGTCGAAGAACAGATAGGGCTGGACCTGCATGGGACGTCTCCTTGGAGGTGAGGATCAGGGGCCCGGGCGGGCCTCCATTGCCCCGACGCGCGACGGGGCCGCGAATCGACATGCCGCGAGCCGGGTCCGCGCCCGGCGCCGGAGCTCAGCCCCGCCCGGGGGCGTCGGCGCCGGCAGCGCCTGCACCGCCGCGAGCAGCAGGCAGTACAGCAGCGCGGCGTCCTCCACGCCGTCGCCCGCCCGGAATGCCCCTTCGCGCCGGGTAGGACGCCGCCTCCTCGACCTCGCCCGGCACCGCGCGGCCGGCCGCGGCCGGCTTCACGAACAGCTCATCGTCGCACACCGGCGCGACCACCCGGCCGTCCTGGTACAACGCGTACTCGCCGAACATCCTGCGGTACGCGAGCGCGTCCCCCAGGCCGCCTGCTCGCCCACGTAGGCGAGGTAGCGCTCGCCCGAGGCCATGCGGTCTCCCGTGCAAGGCGCGATGCCGCGCGATCAGCGGGTCGCAGGCTGCGCCACGGGAGGCGGGCCGGCCGGCGGCGTGCCGGTGAGCTGGCAGGCCAGCGCGTACAGCACGCGCAGATCCTGCGGGTCCAGCGTGTCGCCCTCCATGCCGCGGAAGTGGTGGTGGAACGAGCGTACCGCCGCGGCACGGTCGTCCAGCGGGTAGCCGATCAAAGCCAGCGCCATCCAGGGGTCGAAGCCGGGCGGCGGATCCACCAGCGGCCCGCGTGGCCACAGACCGTAGCCGGCGTCTGCCAGCCGCTGCCAGGGGAACAGCGGACCGGGGTCGGTCTTGCGCCCCGGCGCCAGGTCTTCGTGGCCGATCACCTGGGTGGGCGGGATGTGCAGGCGCGTGGTCAGGTCTGCCAGCAGGCGCAGCAGGCTTTCGATCTGCGCCTCGGCGAATGGCGACTGGCCGTCGTTGTCCAGTTCGATCCCGATCGAGGCGGAATTGAGGTCGGAGATGGTGCCCCAGCGTCCCGGGCCGGCCTGCCAGGCCCGCTCGCTGTCGGCCACCAGCTGGTAGATCGTGCCGTCGCTGCCGACCAGGTAGTGCGCGCTCACCGGCCCGCCGCTGTTGGCGGTGCGCAAGGTGTGCAGGCTCTCCTGCACGGAGTGCTCGTCGGTGAAATGCACCACGATCAGCACGGGCCGGCGCTGGTCGTAGTTGGGCGAAGGCACCCAGTGCGCCATGGGGTTGCGCACCGGTCCGCAGGCGGCCAGCGCCAACAGCATCAGGACCGGCAGCAGGAGACGGCTCGCGCGGGACGGGGGCGCGCACCCGGGAAGCGGCAGGGACACGGTCGGCGTTTCGTTGGTTGCGGAGCCCCCGAACCTGCCGCAGGCCCGTGGCGGGCGTCAAGGGCGAGACCGCCCTGCCGTGACGCGCGGCCGCCACCGGCCCGCCCCGCGCCTGCCTGTTATGGTGGGCGGGATGCCTGCGGCCGGCGCCCCTGCGATGCCGCCGCATTCGACCACGAAGGGGAACCGCCCATGTCCGCCACTGCACTGCCTGCCACCCTCCGCCCGGCGCTGCGCCGGCTGTCCGTCGCCACCTTGCTCGCGCTCGGCCTCGCCGGCACCGCCCAGGCGAGCCCCCCGTCCGAGCAGGCGCGCTGGCAGCGGGAAGCCCGGGCTGTGACGATCACCCGCGACGACTGGGGCATCGCCCACGTGCACGGCAAGACGGACGCGGACGCCGTCTTCGGCATGGTCTACGCGCAGGCCGAGGACGACTTCAACCGGGTCGAGACCAATTACCTCAACTCGC
Organism: Fulvimonas yonginensis; assembly: GCF_037137055.1. Lineage (NCBI taxonomy): Bacteria > Pseudomonadati > Pseudomonadota > Gammaproteobacteria > Lysobacterales > Rhodanobacteraceae > Fulvimonas > Fulvimonas yonginensis. The sequence goes on along the minus strand of NZ_JBBBNY010000013.1, from coordinate 14,061 downwards.
TCGGCCGCCTCGCCGAGGCCGAGGGCGAAAAGGCGATATGGTCGGACCTGCGCCAGAAGCTGTTCATCGACCCGGTGGAGCTGAAGAAGCTGTATGCGCAGAGCCCGGCCTGGCTGAAGTCGCTGATGGACGCCTGGGCCGACGGCCTCAACTACTACCTGGCCACGCACCCGGACGTGCACCCGCGCGTGATCACCCACTACGAGCCGTGGATGGCGCTCAGCTTCACCGAGGGCAGCATCGGCGGCGACATCGAACGGGTGTCGCTCGAGCAGTTGGAAGCCTTCTACGGCACGCCGCAGGACGTGCCGGTGCCGGTCGCGATGGCGCAGGCGCACCCGAGTTGGGTCGAGCCGACCGGCTCCAACGGCATCGCCATCGCGCCGAAGCTCACCGCCGACGGCCATGCGCTGCTGCTGATCAACCCGCACACTTCGTTCTTCTTCCGCTCCGAGCTGCAGATGAGCTCCGACGCGGGGCTGGATGCCTACGGCGCAGTGACCTGGGGCCAGTTCTTCGTGTACCAGGGCTTCAACAAGCACATCGGCTGGATGCACACTTCCACGGGCGCCGACGTGGTGGACGAGTTCGCCGAGACCATCGTGCGCAAGGACGGCAAGCTCCACTACCGCTATGGCAAGGAACTGCGCCCGGTCACCCAGCGCGAGATCGTCGTGCCCTATCGAACGAAGGACGGCTCGATGGCGCAGCGCCGCTTCACCGCCTACTTCACCCACCACGGCCCCATCGTGCGCGCGGCCGATGACGGCAAGGGTGATCGCAAGTGGATCGCGATGGCGCTGATGAACAAGCCGATCCCGGCGCTGGAGCAGAGCTGGCTGCGCACCAGGGCCAGCGACTACGCCAGCTACATGCAGGTGGCCGAGCTCAAGGCCAATTCGTCCAACAACACGCTGTTCGCCGACGACAAGGGCGAGATCGCCTACCTGCACCCGCAGTTCATCCCCAAGCGCGACGACCGCTTCGACTACACCAGGCCGGTGGACGGCTCCGATCCGGCCACCGACTGGCACGGCCTCACGCCGCTGGACCAGGCGCCGCACGTGGTGAACCCGGCCAACGGCTGGGTCTACAACACCAACAACTGGCCCTACTCCGCCGCCGGCAAGGACAGCCCGAGAAAGGAGGATTACCCGCGCTACATGGACAGCTTCGGCGAGAACCCGCGCGGCCTGCACGCCATCCGCGTGCTGACCGGGCAGAAGGACTTCACCCGCGCCTCGCTGATCACCGCCGCGTTCGACTCCTACCTGCCCGCGTTCGCGCGGCAGATCCCGATCCTCGTGCACGACTACGACACGCTGCCGGCCGCCGACCCGCTGAAGAAGAAGCTCGCCGGCCCGATCGCCCTACTGCGCCACTGGGACTACCGCTGGGGCATCGCCTCGATGCCGACCTCGCTCGCGGTGTTCTGGGGCGACACGTTGTGGGATGAAGTCAGCAAGGCCGACACCGCCGAGGGCCTGTCGATCTACGACGCGATGGCCGAGAAGGCCGGCCCGGCCATGCGCCTGCATGCGTTGGCCGAAGCCGTCGACCGGCTGCAGCGGGACTTCGGCCACTGGGGCGTGCCCTGGGGCGAGATCAACCGCTTCCAGCGCATCAACGGCGCCCTGGTGCAGCCGTTCGACGACGCCAAGCCGAGCATCCCGGTACCGTTCACCTCCTCGCGCTGGGGCTCGCTGGCCTCCTTCGGCGCGCACCGCTGGCCGGGCACCCGCCGCTACTACGGCACCAGCGGCAACAGCTTCGTGGCGGTGGTGGAATTCGGCCCCAGGGTGAGCGCCCGCGCGATCACCGCCGGCGGCGAAAGCGGCCATCCGGATTCGCCGCACTTCAACGACGAGGCCGAGCGCTACACCACCGGCAACCTGCGCGAGGTGTACTTCTGGCCCGAGCAGCTGAAGGGCCATGTCGAGGCGGTCTACCACCCCGGCGAAGCCCCCCGCTCGCCCTGAGCGAGGCGCGTGCAGGAGCGAGCTTGCCCGCGCTGCCTCTGCTCTGGTGGCACGTGGCGCGAAAGGCATCGCGGGCAGGCTCCTACCTGGGTTGGCAATTGAGATGCGCGGGATCGGCTCCATGTGGAGGGCACACGAAACCCCGGAGTTCCCCATGGCCACGCCTGCCCCGCTGCGCATCGATTTCGTCTCGGACGTCTCCTGCCCCTGGTGCGCGGTCGGGCTGGCCTCGCTGCAACAGGCGCTGGAACGGCTCGAGGGCACCGTGCAGGCGCGGATCCACCTGCAACCCTTCGAGCTCAACCCGGGGCTGCCCGCGGAAGGCGAGGACGCGACCGGGCACCTGATGCGCAAGTACGGTATCGGCGAGGCGCAGGTGGAAGCGAACCGCGCCGTGATCCGCGAGCGCGCCGCGGCGGTGGGCGTCACCTTCAACCTGCGCCGCGGCAGCCGCGTCTACAACACCTTCGATGCGCACCGCCTGCTGCACTGGGCCGAACTGCACGGCCGGCACCTGCCATTGAAGCGGGCGCTGCTGCGCGCCTACTTCACCGACGACGAGGACGTGTCCGCGCACGACACGCTGGTGCGGCTGGCCGGCGAGGCCGGGCTCGACCGCGACGAGGCCCGGCGCGTGCTCGACAGCGGCGCCTATGCCCAGGAGGTGCGGGCGCAGGAGCGCTGGTTCCAGGAACGCGGCATCCACTCGGTGCCCGCCACCATCGTCAACGGCAAGCACCTGATTCCCGGCGGGCAGCCGCCGGAGGTGTTCGAGCGTGCGCTGCGCGAGATTGCCGGTGCGTTGACCGCCTGAGGCGCCACCATGCGGGCTCCGGCCCCCACGGAGTCCCCGCCATGCGCCTGTCCCGCCCGTCCCGCCCGTCCCGCCTGCTCCGCCCGCTGATCGCCCTGCTGCTCGCCGCCTGCAGTGCCGGCGGCGACGTCACCCGCCCGGTTCCCACCCTGTTCGTGCCCGCGGCGCAGCCGGCGCACCGACTGGTCGTGATGCTGCCGGGGCGTGGCGACAGCCTGGACTCGCTGGCGCGCACGGGCGTGGCGCAGATGATCCAGCAGCAGTGGCCCGATGCCGACGTGCTGCTGACCGGGCTCACCCTGCCGTTCTACCGCCAGGGCCTGGCTACCGAACGGCTGCGCGGGGAGGTGCTGGTTCCGGCGCGTGCCGGGCGCTATCGCCAGGTCTGGCTGGCCGGCATCTCGCTCGGTGGACTCGGCGCGCTGATGTACGACCGCGCCCATCCCGGCGAGATCGACGGCATGCTGCTGATCTCGCCCTACCTCGGCGACGAGCCGCTCTACCGCGAGATCCACGCCGCCGGTGGCCTGGCGCACTGGCAGCCGGGGCCGGTGCAACCGCTCGCCCCGGAGACCTACCAGCGCGAGCTGTGGCGCTTCATCCAGCACTGGTCCGACGATCCTGCGCGGGCGCGCTCGGTGTGGGTGGCCTACGGCGACCGCGAGCGCTTCCGCGACCGCATCGAACTGCTCGCCACGCAGTTGCCGCCCGGGCACGTCTTCGAGCTGCCCGGTCACCACAACTGGACGCTGTGGCGACCGGCGATGCGGACGCTGCTTGAACACGCCTCGCCGGACGAAGGCAGGCGCCCTTGATGACTCTTCTCGCGCGCCGCGCTACTGCCCGCGGCCCGGAATCTGCAGCCCGCGCTGTACTGCCGGGCGTTCCAGCCCGCGTTCGAGCCAGGCCGGCACGTTGATCAGTTCGTCGAAATGCACCAGGTCGCGCGCCTCGTAGTAGTCGACCAGGTTGCGCACCCAGCCGAGCGTGGCGATGTCGGCGACGCTGTAGTCCTCGCCCATCAGCCACGGCCGCCCGTCCAGCCGCGCCTCCAGTACGCCGAGCAGGCGGCGCGATTCGGCCACGTAGCGCTGGAGCGGCCGCTTGTCTTCGTACTCGCGCCCGGCGAATTTGTGGAAGAAGCCGACCTGCCCGAACATCGGCCCGATCGCCGCCATCTGGAAGAACACCCACTGGATGGTTTCCCAGCGCAGCGCCGGATCGGGCGAGAGGAACTGGCCGGTCTTGTCCGCCAGGTAGAGCAGGATCGCGCCGGATTCGAACAGTCCGATCGGCTCGCCGCCGGGGCCGTCCGGATCGATGATCGCGGGGATGCGGCCATTGGGGTTGAGCGACAGGAACTCCGGCGTGGTGTTCTCGTCGCGCATGATGTCGACCAGGTGCGGCTCGTACGCCAGCCCGGTCTCTTCCAGCATGATCGAGACCTTCACGCCGTTGGGCGTGTTGAGCGAATAGAGCTGGATCCGCTCCGGATGGCGTGCCGGCCAGCGTGCGGTGATCGGAAAGGCGGACAGGTCAGGCACGTGGGGCTCCTGCGAGGGATGGGGTCCACCAGCCTGACAGACATGCGCCCATGGGCAAAGTGGCGCGCTCAGGAGGCGTCCACCTGCTGCCGGGCCTTCCGCGGCGCGGCCACCTGCCCGGCCTCCAGCGCGGCCATGGCGCGTGCCTTCCGGCGCAGGGCCTCCCAGCGGATCCACCCGGCCGCCACCGCCATGCCGCCGAAGGTCAGCGGCCCACCGGGCCACGAGTGCGCCTTGAACACGTTGAGGCCGAAGCTGGCGGCGGCGAGCAGCAGCACCGGCGCCCAGCCGTGGCCGGCGCGCTTGAGCGAGACCGCTCCGGCGACCGCCCCGAACGAGAGCGCGACCCGCCCGATCAGGCCCAGCAGCGGTGCATCGGTGAAGCCCTTGCCACCCAGCACGGGGTCGAACCACAGCGCGTCGATCATGTCGCGCCACGCCTCCGGCTGGCCCGACGCCAGCGCCCCCTTCACCAGCAGCCCGATGACCAGCCCGGCCGCCGTGTCGAACGAGGTGAACGCCACCGCGAACACGAACATCCCCGCCTTGCACAGCCACGCCGCCCAGTCCGTCCGGTCGCGGACCAGCATCGCCACCGACAGGGCCGACAGCGGAAACAGCGGGATCTGCGCGTAGTGCACGAACATCCAGGTGTCCACGTCCAGCGCGAACAGGTCGTCCGGATGCGGATGGAAAATCTCGATGATGGCCAGGACGAACGGCGCGGCGGTGACCAGGGCGACCGCAGCCCATGGCCGGTCGGCGGAAAAGCTCATACGTATCCTTGGGGGCGGGAGACGTTCACGCGACGTGCGCGCGAGCGTGAACCTACAACCGCCCGGGTCTACGTCGCGTGGGCAAGGGCCGAAAACCTCGCGGACACCCACGGCGGCCGACGCCCGGCATGCCTTGCGACGACCCGCCCGCGGTGCCGTACACTCGGTCCGCGCACGGGAGTTGCGCTCCAAGGGGGAAATCCGTGAACGAACTCGTCTATCGCAACGAGAACGCGTTGCGCGCGATCGCGCTCGTGCTGTCGATCGTCATCTGGGCCGCGCTGTTGCTTGGCACCGTCGGCATGCTGCTGGTCTGGCTGCTTGTGTTCGCATTGGTGGCGCATTCGGCCTTGATCGCCCATCTGCGCGGCAACGCCATCCGCATCAACGCCAGGCAGATGCCGGATCTCTACCAACGGCTCCATGCCTGCGCCCGCAAGCTGGGCATGCACCAGGTGCCAGAAGCCTATCTGGTCAACGGCAACGGCGTGCTCAATGCCTTCGCCACGCGCTTCCTCGGGCGCAACTTCGTGGTGCTGCTCTCCGACGTCGTCGACAGCATGGAGGACCGCCCAGGCGCGCTGGATTTCTACATCGGCCACGAGCTGGGCCATCTGCGGCGCAATCACCAGACCTGGTCCAAGGTATTGGCGCCCGCGTTGTTCCTGCCGCTGCTCGGCGCAGCCTACTCGCGCGCCCGCGAATACACCTGCGACCGCCACGGCCTGGCCGTGTGCGACAACCCGGAAGACGCCCAGTACGGGCTGGTGGCGCTGGCCGCCGGCAAGCGCCGCTGGCGTACGGTCGACCTGGCCGAGTACAGCAGCGGCGCGGCGACGAGGCCGGGCTTCTGGATGTCGCTGCACGAACTGGTGGGTGACTACCCCTGGCTCAACAAGCGACATGCCTGGCTGCGCGCGCTTGCCGAACAGCGCAGGCCCAGGCTCGGCGGCCGCAATCCGCTGGCGTACGTCATCAGCCTGCTGTTGCCACGCGTTCCCGGCCTCGGCATCGGTGGGGGCCTGGTGGTGGTGGCGTATGTGGCGATCCTGGCCGCGATCGCCATCCCGGCCTACCAGGACTATGTGGGCCGGGTTTCCGTGAGCACGGCGATGACCGACGCAGCACCCTACCGGGCCGCGGTCGAGCAGTTCGCCGTGCAGCATCAGGCATGGCCGCAATCGGTCGGACAACTCGGACTTGCCCCATTTGCCGGCGATGCCAACGTGGCAGGCATCACCCTGGGGGCGGAAGGCACGCTCCAGCTGACCTTCGCCAAGGCACCGGCACGCGGGCATGTTCTGCTGCTGACGCCCTACGTGCGGGACCACGCCATCCACTGGGCCTGCAGCGGCGACCTGCCGGCCAAACTGCTGCCGGCCGAGTGCCGGACGGAACAATGAAACCGGGGCGGGCAGGTCCGTCGGACCTGCCCGCGGCTCAGCCGACGGGCGACACCGGCGCGCCGCGCACGCGTGCCCGGCTCTGTCGCCAGTAGTCCTCCCAGGCCTGGAACATCAGCACGTTCCACAGATGGGTGTGCCACTTCCGCTCGCCCTGGGCGAAGCGTCGCCACAGCGCGCCGATCGCGTGGGCGTCGAGCAGGCCGTCGGCGGCCAGGCGTTCGGGCGACAGCAGGTCGTCGGCCCACTCGCGCAGGTCACCCCTGAGCCAGGCGGTCACCGGCGCACCGAAGCCACGCTTGCCCCGGTACACCATCGCGGCCGGCAGGTAGCGCAGCAGCACCTTCTTGAGCAGGTACTTGCTCTCGCCCCCGCGCAGCTTCATGTGCAACGGCAGCGACCAGGCGAACTCGGCCACGCGCCAGTCCAGCAGCGGCGCGCGCGCCTCCAGACTGACCGCCATGCTGGTGCGGTCGACCTTGCACAGCAGGTCGTCCGGCAGGTAGGTCACGAAGTCGGCCAGCATCATCGCGTCGGCCGGCGTGCCGGTGCCGTCCAGCGGATCGGCCTGGCCGTAGAACGAATCGATCGCCCTCGCGCCCGGCACCACCGCCACCGGGTCGCGCCAGCGCGTGACCCGGTTGCGGTAGACGTCGCCGATGCCGCGCGCCCCCATCTCGGCCAGCAGCGCCGGCAGGCCGCCGCCGCGCGAGGCCTCGCCCTGCCCCCGGGCGATGCGTGCGAGCGATCGGCGCAGTGCGGCCGGCACCCGCGACAACATCCGCCAGTTGCGCAGCGCCCGGCGGTAGCGGCTGTAGCCGAAGAACAACTCGTCGCCGCCGTCGCCGGAGAGCGCCACGGTGACGCCACCGCGCGCCAGCTTCGCGACCAGCGCGGTCGGCACTTGCGAGGCGTCGGCGAACGGCTCGTCGAACATTGCCGGCAGCCGGGGCACTACGGCGAGGGCATCGGCGCCGCTGACGTACAGCTCGGTATGGTCGGTATGCAGGTGCTCGGCGACTTCACGCGCCAGCGGCGCCTCGTCGTGATGCGAGCCCTCGAAGCCGATGCTGAAGCTGTGCACCGGCCGCCCGCTCTGCGCCTGCATCATCGAGGTGACGATCGAGGAGTCGGTGCCGCCGGACAGGAACACGCCGACCGGCACGTCGGCCACCATGCGCAGGGCGACCGCGTCGCGCAGCAGGGCATCGAGCCGTTGTTCCGCCTCGGCATCGCTCCCCTCGAACGGCGCGGCCAGCGCGGCACGCATGCGCTCGCGCGCGTCCCAGAACGGCCGCTGCGCCTGCGCCGGCCGGTGCGCCGAGGCACCGGCCAGCACCGCCGCGGCGTCCATGCGCAGCACGTGCCCCGGCATCAGCTTGAAGCTGCGCTCGTGGATGCAGTGTGGCGCGGGAATGTAGTCCAGCCGCAGCAGCAACGTGAGCGCGTCGCGGTCGATCCCGTTGTCGAACTCCGGGTGCTGCCACAGCGCCTTCAGCTCGGAACCGAACACCAGCGCGTCACCCGCCCAGCCGTAGTACAGCGGCTTCTTGCCGACGCGGTCGCGCGCCAGCCACAGGCAACGCTCGTGCCGGTCCCACAGCGCCAGCGCGAACATGCCGTTGCAGCGGCGCAGGCTCTCCTCCACGCCCCAGGCGACGACGGCCGCCAGCAGTACCTCGGTATCCGAGTGGCCGCGAAAGCCGGCCCCACGCGCCTCCAGTTCCGCGCGCAGCTCCGCGAAGTTGTAGATCTCGCCGTTGTAGGCGAGCACGTAGCGTCCGTCCGCCGAGGCCATCGGCTGGTGGCCCAGCGGCGACAGGTCGAGGATGCTCAGCCGCCGGTGTGCCAGCGCGATGCCCGCCTGCGCATCGACCCAAACGCCCCGGTCGTCCGGCCCGCGGTGCGCGAGCGCGTCGCCCATCGCGCCCGCCAGTGCCGCCAGCTCGTCACCGTGCCGCTGCGGCGAGGGCAGCAGCAGTCCCGCCAATCCACACATGAGTCATCCCGATGCCGCGGGCTCGCCCGCTACCTTGCGCCGCCATCGGCGCGCCGAACCACCGGCCGTTATACCGCACACCGGCGCGCCGCGTCGTCGACCGCGGCGGCGCACCCGAGCCCCTGCGGGCCCCACGAAACGCGCCCATCGCCCGCCGCAGGCCTGACCGGCGCGGCAGCGAGTGCTAAAAAGAGCGGACGATCATCCATCGAGGGGATTCCGATGTCGACGCAGACCTCCCGTTGCGGCCTGGCCGCCTTGTTCGGCGCGCTGCTCGCCGCGGCCGTGGTTCCGGCCGCCGCCGGCGTCGGCAAACCCGCCGCCCACCCCTGGCTGCTCAAGGCCGACCGCGTCTTCGACGCTCGCAGCGAGCAGGCGCACGCGGGCTGGGTGGTGCTGGTCGAGGGCGACAAGATCGCCGCTGTCGGCCCTGCCGGCCAGGTGCAGGCCCCGCCCGGTACGCAGACCATCGATCTGCCGGGCACCACCCTGCTGCCCGGCCTGATCGACGCGCACTCGCACATCTTCCTGCATCCGTACAACGAGACCCTCTGGAACGACCAGGTACTCAAGGAAACCCTGCCCTACCGCACCATCGAGGCGGTACAGCACGCGCACGCCACGCTGATGGCCGGCTTCACCGCCCTGCGCGACCTGGGCACCGAAGGCGCCGGCTACGCCGACGTGGACGTGCAGCGCGCCATCGACCAGGGCCTGATTCCCGGCCCGCACCTGTTCGTCGCCACCCGCGCCACCATCGCCAGCCACTGCTACGGCCCCGGCCCGATGGGCTTTCGCAGCGACCTCGACCTGCCGCAGGGCGGCATCCCGGTCAGCGGCGTGCCGCAGATGATCGACGCGGTGCGCGACCAGGCCGGCCACGGCGCCGATTGGATCAAGATCTACGCTGACTACCACTGCGGCAAGAGCCACGGTTCGATGCCCACCTTCAGCGAGGAGGAGCTGAAGGCCGGCGTGGAGACCGCGCACTCGCTCGGCCTGCCGGTCTCGGTGCACTCGACCACGCCTGAAGGCATGCGCCGCGCCGTGCTCGCCGGCGTCGACACCATCGAGCACGGCTACGGCGGCACCCGCGAGGTGTTCCAGCTGATGAAGCAGCACGGCGTCGCCTACCTGCCCACGCTGGAAGCCGAGGCCGCCTACGCGCAGTACTTCCGCGGCTGGAAGCCCGGCCAGCCGCTCGATGCCGACATGCAGCAGTCCGCCCACGCCTTCCAGCTCGCGCTGGACGCCGGCGTCACCATCGGCAACGGCAGCGACGTGGGCGTGTTCACCCACGGCGACAACTACAAGGAAATGGAGTGGATGGTCCGCGACGGCATGCGCCCCGCCCAGGCCCTGCTCGCCGCCACCGCCGTCGACGCGAAGATCCTGCGCCAGCAGGACCGCTTCGGACAGATCAAGCCCGGCCTGGAGGCGGACATCATCGCCGTCCAGGGCGACCCCACCGCCGACATCAGCGCGCTGAGGAACGTGCCGTTCGTGATGAAGGATGGGGTGGTTTACAAGCAACCGTGAGCGCCTTCGTGCAAGTCGGCCGCCTGGCTGGCGGACCCAGCCATACGGTTTATTTCCCCGCTTTCACGCGAATAACGGATAGCGCCCCGGAAACGACGATATGCACGACGGGCAGGCTGACCGCTCGCGAGTACTCAACCAAAACAAGCGGTTGATATGTCGACAGAATCGACTGACTTGACCCAAGCCAAGATACGAACCACGATCGGTGCATATGCCCCTATTCGGGGTCTACTAAGCGTTAGGCTGCAGATGCACAAATTGCTTCGTAAGCCACAGGCCATCTACACCACCACGACAGTCCTGTGGTTCATTTGCGCGTTGGCTCACTGCGTATGGCGCACCCACGCAGCCCTGTCTGGGCCACCCAGCCCCGACCTTTACTCAAACCACGTATCCTTCCAACTCGTTACGTTCCTTGTGTTCTGGGTGCCCGCGTGGCTCATTGGGTTGCTCGTAATACTCGTCGGTGAATTTGCGGTCTTCGGGCGCAAGCCTAACCACTCGTCCAAGCGGACGCGCTGACGCGCGCCGCTTAACTCCAGCGTTAGAACTCACCATGCTTCGACGGCTCGCAGAAAAAATTCCGGCGCACCTCCCAAAGGCGTTCGTCATTGGGCTGGCTTGCTGGGGCGTGGCTGCAATACTCATGGGCGCTGCCTTTGCGTGTGTAAAACTTGGCTGGCACGCCGCTTACACGATGGTCTTCGCAGCTGTCTTCATCTGCATTCTTGGCTTCATGGGGAGCGTCGCTTGGTTCTTGGTGGAGCAAACCTCAGGTCGCGTAACCAAGTGGCGCGGCTAAGTTCTAACAACTCGTTCAAGGCGGACGGCTTCGCCGCCGCTTAACTCAAGCGTTAGGCCCTTGCTTGGTTGTTCTGTCGCAGCGTGCGCTTCGTCCAAGCCTTCGCCAGCTTGCAGCCCTCCGCACTTGGTCGCTGCCCTTGCAGCGCTGCGGCAAGCTCCAGACACCCAAAGCTGCTAGCGTTGCGTTCGGTGGGGTTTGCGGTTGCGCCGGTACAGTCGCCCAAGCATGGCGCAGCGCAAGCCCCTAACTCTTCATTCAAGCGGACGGCTTCGCCGCCGCTTAATTCGGGCGTTAGGCCTCGTGTACCCATGCAAGACGAAATCACCAACAGCGCTGTTGCCGTCGTCAAGTTCATCGCGTACTACATCATCTGGTCATTCGTTCTGTTCAACCTGGGTCGCATGTCGCTGCTTGTTGTCACGCTTGGGCAGTATCCACGAGGCCTTGATGCTCAACGTCACGTCAACCAAATTTCGCTCGTTGGCATTCTTGTGCTCGTCTTGGCTTGGTCGGCTATTGCCGTTTACAACAACACTCTTGGCGCTCATGCCTAACATTTCGTTCAAGGCGGACGGCTTCGCCGCCGCTTAACTCCAGCGTTAGGGCTCATTGTGACTACATCGTTCTTGTGCGGAACATGCGGAGAACTCCACGAAGGTCTGCCGACCGATTGGGCATGGAAGCTGCCTGACGAGGTGTGGGCGCTGTCCACGGACGAGAGAGATGCGCGAGCCAAGTGGACAGATGACTTGTGCCAGTTAGACGAGCGCTACTTCATCCGTTGCATCCTCAAGGTGCCGTTCCAAGAGCTTGAGGGTTATTACGGCTGGGGTGTGTGGGCCGAAGTGGCAGAGAAAGATTTCCGCCGCTACCTGGAGCTGTACTCGGAAGATGCCTCGGGGGAGCCGCCTGTGCCGGGCACTCTTGCAAACGCAATTTCCCAGTACGAGGCCGCTCTCGGCCTGCCTGTTTCCGTTCAGTTCGGCGACGCCACCTCCCGACCCAGCGTCCACGTGCCGCTGTCCACAGGTCATATGCTCGCGGTGGTGCAGGCCGCTGGCATGTCCAATGCCAGCTATCACGACGTCCTCGTGTCTACGGGCGCCCTAGGTGGGCCCTAACAATTCGTTCAAGGCGGACGCGCGGAAAACCGCGCGCCGCTTAACTCCAGCGTTAGGCCGCAAACCATGTCTCTCTCGCTGCTCCGCAAGCTCCAGGAATCGATCGGATCGCGCAGGTTCCGTAAGCAGGCGTGGCTTGGGCAGGACCAACCAGACGCCGACGGGGTCACGCCATTTCAACGCGCCGCCGTTGCAGCCTTGCAGGACGAATTTGCAGGCGTGTCTTTTTCTTCCGCTGGCAGCAAGGAGCTCTACCTGCGCGGCGAGCTACCGAGCGCAAATGCAACATTCTTCGTTTACAAGGACGGCGCTCAACTTCAGGCGCACACAGCCGATTTTCGGGCTGAGCGCTGGGACTACGAGAGTCCATCTGCCTTAATCAAAGAGCTTCTCAACCACGGCCGTGCGGCACTGCGGTCTAACTAATCGTCCAAGCGGACGCGCGTACCGCGCGCCGCTTAACTCCAGCGTTAGACTTCCAAGAACACGTCCATGCGAGCTTTGCCGACACTCATTCTGTTCACTTTGCTCGCTAGCTCACTTTCTGGCGCTGCGCTTGCAAGCGAGCCCGTTCATCCTAAATCTGATCCTTGTTTTGCCGACCACGCAGTGACGCTACTCGGCGTATTGACAACTCACCAAGAATACGGCCCACCGGGTTGGGGCGAATATCCTACGCACGATAGGCGGTGGACCATGGTGGTTCTCAATGTGTCCCACGCCACCGCAAAAAAGATAGCTGGCTTGCTGAAGGATTGCTTCGACGACACGGCCAGCTTTACCCAGGTGCAGCTTTGGTCGCAGCAGGGTCCGGGGGCGCTGTCAAAGTATCAAGGCAAAGAGGTTCGAGTGATGGGTTCGCTAAGGGCCGCCAGTGGCGCACCCGCTGAGCTTCACGATGCGCAAGTGTGGGTTAGCAATATATCTATGATCCAATAGAGCCTAACCAGTCATCCAAGCGGACGGCTCCGCCGCCGCTTAACTCCAGCGTTAGGCCCCATATGAAAGTTCTCGCAACTGCTTTTCTCATCCTTCTTTCCTTCCCGGCATGTGCCGCGATCGAGAAGATTGCGACTCCGACGGAGTCTGGTATCAATTTCATGTGGTGGCCAAAGGTTGATCCGCCAAAGGGCTGGCACTTTGATCAAGGGTCCTCGTATCACTTTTCGTTCAACGCCATCGCTCCGGACGGATCCACCTTTTCAAAGGCTGAAACAGTCATGTATGCCCGGGCAGACTACAAGCCTCGCATTCCGCAGACACGGAGCCTTGAGTCCTACATCGCCAAAGACATAGCCGACTTCAAAAAGTCCGACTCGAGCTTGTCCGTTGCTCGAGGACAGTCAATTTCCGGAGACAGGATTGAGTTTCAGGTAGTCTGCTACTCGCCAGGCAAAGGTAGCTCCAGTAACTGGGAGTGCGTCGCTTACGGTGACGATGGAGACTACTACCTTACTTTCGTTGTCAGCTCTCGTACAAAGGCCGGGCTCGCTGGTGCAATCCCTGCATTCAATTCGTTCGTTGCAGGCTACCGGTCTGGGCCCTAACAATTCATTCAAGCCGAAGCCGCTTCGCGGCTCGGCTTAATTCAGGCGTTAGGCCTCAAATGAGATCGCGCGAAGACTTCGATGCCGCATTTGAGATTGTTGGCAGCGTGGTGCGCGCGTGGGACCCGTACCGTCTTATCAGCAGCGGCGCGCCAGCCAGCGAGTTCGATGCACAAATTGGCAGGCTTGTCGCGCGCATCCCTCGCATCACGAGCTCCTCTGCCGCAGCTGTCGCTATCTCCGAGGTCTTCTCCGCAGCGTACGAGCCAGGGCTGTTCTCTCCCGCCCAGTGCTCCGCTCCTGCGGAGGAACTCTTTGCTAGGCTGTCGGCAGCCGGGCTTGCACCGCAGGGGTAATCCCCCCGCCGATTAGCTGACCCCAGAAGTGGAATTTTCTCGTAGTCTTTCCCGAGGAGGTTCCATGAAGAAGTCTCGCTTCACCGACAGCCAGATCATCGCCGTGCTCAAGCAGGCGGAGACCGGCACGCCCGTACCGGAGCTTTGCCGCGAGCACGGCATCAGCTCGGCGACG
>NZ_JBBBNY010000012.1:0-100536 GCF_037137055.1 Fulvimonas yonginensis | reverse complement strand
CCCCCCCCCCCCCCCCCCCCCCCCCCCCCCCCCCCCCCCCCCCCCCCCCCCCCCCCCCCCCCCCCCCCCCCCCCCCCCCCCCCCCCCCCCCCCCCCCCCGGTACCGACATGCGCGACACCACCCTCACCGAAACCGCGATCGCCCGCCTGGTCGATCGCTTCTACGACAAGGTCACCGCCGATCCCGTGCTGGGCCCGGTGTTCAACCCGGTCGTGCACGACTGGCCCGAGCACAAGCGCCTGCTCACCCGCTTCTGGTGCTCGGTGGCGCTCGGCGATGCCAGCTACCGCGGCAATCCGATGGCAGTCCATCGCCCGCTGCCGATTCGCGCGGAGCATTTCGACCATTGGCTGGGCCTGTGGCGCGCCACCTGCGTCGAGGTGCTGGACGAGACCGATGCGGCGCGGATGGTCGACTACGCCCAGCGCATCGGCCGCAGCCTGAAGTACGGACTCGGGCTCCATCCGGAAGCACGTGGCATCGGCGTACCGCTGATGTCCGTCAGCCGCTGACGTTTCCGGCATCGCCAGGGGAGTGGACTTGGGCGGTGGAGGCCTCGGGCCTCTTCCCAGCCGGCGGACCGGACCGCCGGACAAAGCCCAGGCCTTCACTTCGGCGCACCACCAACGGCCGAGAAGCAACGACCTCTCCCCCGACCAGTCGGGGGGAGAGGGAGCAGAGCGGCACGCCCGCTCTCAGGCCAGCGCCGCCAGCGCCGCGTCGTAGTCCGGCTCGTGGGTCAGTTCGTCCACCAGCTGCGCGTGCAGCACGCGGTTGTGCTCGTCCAGCACGACCACCGCGCGTGCGGCGAGCCCGGCCAGCGGGCCGGTCGCCAGCGCCACACCGTAGTCGGCGAGGAAGTCGCGGCCGCGCATGGTGGACAGCATCACCACCCGGTCCAGCCCCTCCGCGCCGCAGAAGCGCGCCTGCGCGAACGGCAGGTCGGCCGAGATGCACAGCACCACGGTGTTGGCGAGCTTCGCCGCCAGCTCGTTGAAGCGACGCACCGAGGTGGCGCACACGCCCGTATCGATGCTGGGAAAAATGTTGAGCACCTTGCGCTGCCCGGCGTAGCTGGACAGCGCCACGTCGGCCAGATCCTTGCCGACCAGCGTGAACGCCGGCGCCTGCGCGCCCCTGGTCGGGAAGTCCCCGCGGACCTCGACGGGCTCGCCCTTGAACGTAACCTGCGACATGTAGCTTCTCCTGGTGGGAAAGACCCGCAAGTAGAACACGCTCGCGGCCAGGAAGACGACGCCCGCCGCCCATGAGGCCGCAGTTGCGTCAGTGCCGGTTCAAGGCAAGACTGCGCCCATCCGAGCGCCGCAGGAATCGCTTCCGGCACCTGTCCCGTACGCTCCGGCACACCGTGGTTCAAGCACCCCGGCACGCAACAGTCGCGCTGCCGCAGCCACGCATCCCGCACCCGGTCGGGTGAGCCGACTCCAGGTGCTGCCCCCGCCCACCTCGACGATCAACCGCCGCTCGATGCACAGGAAGTCCACCATGGACGGCCAACCGGATGCCGCCGCCGAAACCGATAGCCGCCCAACTGCCCGCCGCAGGTCGACACCTCGACCATCGGCGATATCCGACTCGCGCACGCTGCCGGCCGGACGTTCGACGTCGACAATCCACTGGCCGACGCTCCCGGTAGGCCGGTCCCACCCCTGCGGCATTCCGGCCCACCCAGATGCTTCCGGCCTGACTTGCATCAAGAGCCGCCACCCGGCCGACCCCGAGCATGCGCACATCCCCAAGGGAGAGATGTGCGATGAGTACCACCCGAAAACTCTGGCTGGGGTTGGCAGCCTTGCTGCTGGCCTCGTTCTCCCTCCTGCTGTGGGTCGGCAAAGAGGTCCACCAGCAGGCGCCACCGCTGCCGACCGCCGTGCTCACCGCCGACGGGCAGACCCTGTACACCCGCGCCGACATCGAACAGGGGCGGCAGGTGTGGCAGAGCATCGGCGGCCAGCAGTTGGGCTCGATCTGGGGCCACGGCGCGCTGGTGGCGCCGGACTGGAGCGCCGACTGGCTGCATCGCGAAGCCACCACGATGCTCGAATTGCTCGCCCGCGACCAGGGCGTGGCCTCGTTCGCCGACCTCGACGCGGACCGGCAGGCCGCCGCAAAGGCGCGCGTGGCCCGCGAGGAGCGGACCAACACCTACGACCCTGCCCGCGGCACGATCACCATGTCGCCGCTGCGTGCGCAGGCGATGGAGCTGGTCGCCCGCCACTACGACAGCCTGTTCAGCAACGACCCGGCCACGCACACGCTGCGCGTGAGCTACGCGATGCGCGAGAACACCGTCGCCGAGCTCGACCACCGCCGCGCGGTCACCGCGTTCTTCTGGTGGACCAGTTGGGCCGCCGCGGCTGAGCGCCCGGGGCACAGCGTGAGCTACACGCAGAACTGGCCGTTCGATCCGCTGGTCGGCAACCGCCCCAGCGGCACCAGCTTCATCTGGTCGGTGTTCAGCGTGCTGTTCCTGATCTTGGGCATCGGCCTGCTCGGCTGGCACCACGCGGTGCAGAGCCACAAGGAAGGCCCCGCGCTGCCACCGGCACGCGACCCGTTGATCGATTTCAAGCCCACGCCTTCGATGAAGGCGACCGCCAAGTATTTCTGGACGGTGATGGGCCTTTTCCTGGTGCAGATCCTGCTCGGCGCCACCACCGCGCACTTCCAGGTGGAGGGCCAGCAGGCCTACGGCTTCGCGCTGGCCAACATCCTGCCCTACAGCCTCACCCGCACCTGGCATACCGAGCTGGCGGTGCTGTGGATCGCCACCGCGTGGCTGGCCACCGGCCTATACATGGCGCCGGTGATCGGCGGGCATGAGCCCAAGTTCCAGCGCCTGGGCGTGAACTTCCTGTGGGTCTGCCTGCTGATCATCGTGGTCGGCTCCTTCGCCGGCCAGTGGTTCGCGGTGATGGACAAGATGGGCCTGAAGTACAACTTCTGGTTCGGCCACCAGGGCTGGGAATACACCGACCTTGGCCGCTTCTGGCAGATCTTCCTGTTCGTCGGCCTGATGCTGTGGCTGTTCCTGGTCGGCCGCGCGCTGATGCCCGCGATCAGGCGCCGCGACGAGACCTCCAACATCGTGGGCCTTTTGTTCCTTTCCACCATCGCGATCGGCTTGCTCTACGGCGCCGGCCTGATGTGGGGCGAGCACACCCACATCGCGATGGTCGAGTACTGGCGCTGGTGGGTGGTGCACCTGTGGGTGGAAGGCTTCTTCGAGGTGTTCGCCACCGCGGTGATCAGCTACCTGTTCGTACGCCTTGGCCTGCTGCGCGTGCACAGCGCCACGGTGAACGTGCTGTTCGCCACCCTCGTGTTCATGGCCGGCGGCGTGCTGGGCACCCTGCACCACCTGTACTTCACCGGCACGACCACGGCCGTGATCGCGCTGGGCGCCAGCTTCTCGGCGCTCGAAGTGGTGCCGCTGGCGCTGATCGGCCTGGAGGCCTACGACAACTGGAAGAAGCAGCACGCCGCGCCGTGGATGGCCCGCTACCGCTGGCCGATCCTGTTCTTCGTGGCGGTGAGCTTCTGGAACCTGGTGGGTGCCGGCCTGTTCGGCTTCCTGGTCAACACCCCGATCGCGCTGTACTACATGCAGGGCCTCAACCTCACCCCGCTGCACGGCCACACCGCGCTGATGGGCGTGTACGGCATGCTCGGCCTGGGGTTGATGCTGTTCTGCCTGCGCGGCATCAGGCCGGCGGCGCAGTGGCGCGAGGGCTGGCTGAAGGGTGCGTTCTGGACGCTCAACATCGGCCTTTCGCTGATGGCGCTGCTGACCCTGCTGCCGCTGGGCATACTGCAGCTGTCCGCCGCGCTGGACAACGGCTACTGGTTCGCCCGCTCCGAGCACTTCATGGACCGTCCGCTGATCCACCTGCTGGTGTGGATGCGCGTGCCGGGCGACACGCTGTTCGCGGTCGGCGCGCTGTTGACCTCGGTGTTCGTCGCCTCGCTGTGGCTGGGCGGCAGACGCCAGCCCAAGGCCGTGCCGCTGCCGCAGGCGGCGCGCGAAACCGCCTGACCCCGAGGGGCGCGCCGCGAGGCGCGCCCCTTGTCCTTGGTCCCGCACGAAAGACCACCCATGATCGAGTTCTACCCCCAGATCAAGGCCGTACACATCTTCTGCGTCCTGCTCAGCGGCGCGCTGTTCGCGCTGCGCGGCACACTGGTGCTGGCCGGCCGCGGTGCCATCGCGCAGTGGCCGCCGGTGCGCTACGTCAGCTACGGCGCGGACACCGCGCTGCTCACCGCCGCGCTGATGCTGCTGACCATCCTGCCCGGCGCGGTCTTCGCCAACGGTTGGCTGGCGACCAAGCTCACGCTGCTGGTCGCCTACGTCGCGCTCGGCACGCTCGCGCTCAAGCGCGCACGCAGCGCGCGCGCCCGCACGATCTGTTTCGCCCTGGCGCTTTGCACCTACCTCTACATGCTCGGCGTGGCGCGCATGCACCACCCGCTGGGCTGGCTGCACGGACTCATCGCATGACCCCCCGCGGCCACACGCTGGACGCCTGCTTCCCGGGCCCCTACGGCGAGAACGACACGCTGCTGGAAAGGCTGCTGGTCGAATTCCTGCGCGACCACGTCTACTGGCGGCGCAACGTCCATCCCGAGGACCCGCCGGCAATCGCCACCGCCGCCGCGCAGCCCCGGACTACCTGGCGTTCGAAGCGCGCATGCGCCGCAAGCTGCACCAGCTCTCCGCCGCGCTGAAGAAGTCGGTCCCGTTCCACAGCCCGCGCTACATCGGCCACATGGCCTCGGACCCGCTGCTGCCGGGCCTGGCCGCGCAGATGCTCACGCTACCCTACAACCCCAACAACGTCAGCGAGGATGCCGCGCCGGTCACCGTCGACCTGGAAGTGCAGGTCGGCCTGCAACTGGCGCGCATGCTCGGCTACCCGCACGACCCGGCGCAGCCGGCCTGCGCCTGCACGCCAGCATCCACACGTGCACAGCGCCAGCGTGGCCGGGTGCGAGCGCGAATGCAGCGGCGCATCGGCCAGGACCAGCAGCATCAGGCCCCCGGCTGCGCCCCGGCACGGGGCGGTCAGCAGGAAGCGCAGCGGCAGGGCCGATTCCGGCGAGAGCTCAAGGTGCAGCTTCGCCGTCGTCATCCGGTCGGCGGATGTACACGCGCACGCTGCCGTCCGCCCGTGGCGGCTCCGGCTCGGCGTGGAAGCCACGCTGGGCCAGCTCCGTGAGCAACGGACGCGGCAATTTCGGCGCGACGATGTGGGTCGCTTCGCCGGCAAGCTCCCATGCAGGGGCGCGTGGTCCGCTTCGCTGAGCACACGCGCGGCTGGCGCCTTCCCTGGCGCCAGCGACTCAGCGCAGTGCCTGCGCCCCCTTCCATTCCAGTTGCAGCCACAGCTTGGTGTCGTGGCGGCCGAAACCATCGGCGTGGTAGTGCGCGGCCTTGAGCAATCCGGCCAGCGCCGGTGTGAAGGCGTAGCCGAGCGAACCATCCCATTCGCTGCCGTAGCGACCGCCATGGTCAGCGCGGAAGTCGTGGAAGACGACGGTCCAGCCCAGCCGCGCCGCCGTGCCATGCTGGCCGAAGACGCCGTTGAACGCGACGTAGCGATCCTCCAGCCCACCCGCGGGCGTGACGGTGAACTGGTCGTCCCAGCCGTCGAAGGCATGCAGAGTCGCCAACGGCGTCTGCAGCGCGTGGCGCCCGTTGCCGCCCAAGCGCTCCCAGCCGAGCTTGCCGGTGATGCCGGCCTGGGTCCACGCCGGCTCGACCAGCCAGTAGCCGTGCACGAAGTGGTCCGGGTTGTTGGCGTAGTCGAACTGGCGCGCCGTCTCCAGTGTCCAGCCGAAGCCGTCCGCCGCGGGCTTGCCAGTCCAGCGCACGCCATAGGTGGCGCTGGAGGCGGTGGCCAGGTCACGGTCCTCGTGCACATAGGCGTAGCCGCTCCACTGCTGCAGGCCGGCGTGGAAGGCGGCGTTGAGCAGATGCGTGTCCAGCTTGCGCTCGCGCGCCAGCGGCGCCAGCGCATCGCGACCGGCAACGCGATGCACGCGGTCGAGCCAGGCATAGCGCACGGTCCAGGCGGCGGCCGGCTGCCATTGCAACGCCACGGCATCGTGGGTCTGCTCGTGCTGGCGCCAACCGACGTTGCCGACCCAGCGCTGGTTATCGAACAGCAGCCGCTGGCGGCCGACCGTCGCGCCGAAGGCCTGACCCTGCCAGGCCACATAGGCCTGGTTGAGCTCCGTACCGTGCGGATCGGTGATCGCCGGGTACTCGGTGTTGCCGTTGGCGCCGCTGTTGTAGTGCTCGTTCGCGGCGGCAACGCCCGCGCCTTCGAGGTAGCCGCTCCAGCCGCCGCCGAACTGCGCGCGCAGGCCCAGCCGCAGGCACAGCGTGTCGGCGCGGGCATCCCGACTGAAGGCGTCGTTGTCGACCTGCTCGTGGCGCAGGCGAGCGTCCCATTCCACTTGCAGGGGCGCGGGCGTATCGGTGGACCACGCCGGAGCGCTGGCGAGCGCAAGCAGGCAGGCGAGGGTCAGGCGTCTGGCGTTCATCGGGTCGCTCCGTGGCAGATGCGCGCAGTGTCGGGAGCGCCGCAGGCGAGCAGCCTGATCCGCGTCAAGCGTCCCTGTGGTGTGACAACTCGCCGCGCGGACGTATGGACGCCCGTGGCGTCACCTCGGCTTCCGGGCCGTGCGTTGTGCGTTTGCACAAGCCAGCACGGGTAAGACGCAGGAGAGGCGGGCACGCAAGCGCATGATGCGCAGCCAATGCGCTCTTCGCCTCGGTTCCCGAGCGCCCGCGGGATGGCCGCAGTAGCTCCTCGCGACGCGAGCGCCTCACCCGGCAAGGCGCAACGGCACTGGGCTCTCCTGCATCGGGTTGCGCCCAGGCCGTTTCTCTTGGTTACTTTTCTTTGGGCCAGCAAAGAGAAGTGACCCGAGCGCCGGCAGGCGATCGGAAGCCCGCCGCAGGCGAGCCCGGTCGCGGCAATGCCTATACGAGCGAATAAGTCACGGCGCGCACGGTCAGTGCAATCGCGAGCACCCGCCCCTCACCCCACCCTCTCCCCGGCGGGGAGCGGGAGCAAGGCAAGAGCATCGTCCTGCCTCATAGGGGACAGGCGGCTTAAGGGCCGGTGGAGGACCCGCCGTTGGCGACCAGCTTGCGCACGGCCGTCACGAAGTCCGGGTCGGTGCGCCCGATGATGCGGGTGCGGGCGACGATCCGGCCCTGCGCATCGAGCAGCAACAGCGCGCTGGAGTGGTTGAAGTCGCCGTCGGGCAGCTGGCGGTACTGCACGCCGAGCACCGCGGCGAGCGTGCGTGTGTCCTGCGGCGCGGTGCGTGCCAGGGTCCACCAGCGTGTGTCCAGCTTGTGCGTGGCGGCGTAGCGGCGCAGCGCTTCGACGTCGTCGCGCGCGGGATCGAAGCTCACCGCCAGCAGCGCCAGGCGCTCGGCCGGCGGCTCGCCGGCGGCGCGGCGGGTGGCCTGCATGGTCTGGATGATCATCGGGCAGACCATGGTGCACGAGCCGTAGAACATGCTCACCAGCTGCGGCGTGCCCTGGCGCGTCGCGAACGGCGCGGTGTGGCCGTCCTGGTCGGTCAGCGGCACCGCGAGGCGGTACACCGAATCGCCCGGCAATGACGCGTCCGCGTGGGCGGCGCCGGCGAGCAGCAGAACAGAAAGGAACAACAACAGGCGTTTCATGGGGATGCCCTCAGTCGGACCTCGCGCAGCGGAAGCCGAGGTTGGTCGTGGTATCGGTAGCCTCGAGCGAAGAGAGCATCGCCACGCGCATCAGCGTGGCGTAGTTCTCCTTCTGCTCCATGCCGAGCGCGCCGGCGCCGCAGAACCCGAGCTTGTCCGCGCCGTCCTGCTCGCGGCTGTCGCTGCTCACCATCAGCGCGTTGAAGTCGTCCACCCACTCCCAGACCAGGCCGTTGAGGTCGCGCACGCCGTGCAGGTCGGGTGCGCCGCCGATCGTCGGCAAGGCCTCGTTGGAGGGGCGCGCGTACCAGGCGAGCACGCGCTCGCGCCAGGTCGGGTCGCTGCGCGCGTCGGCGCGCGTGGCATCGGCGGCGGCGGCGTATTCCCACTCGTACCAGGTCGGCAGGCGGGCGTGTTCGCTCTCGCAATAGGCCTGCGCAGCGAACCAGCTGACCCGGGTCACCGGCTGGCGCGGCAGGGCGTCGGGCCCGGCCCACTGGGAAAGGTAGCGGCCGTCGGCGAACACCGGCGGCACGCGGTCGCGGCGCCACTCGGGGTGGCGCCGCACGAAGGCGAGGAATTCGGCGTTGGTCACCGGTTCGGTACGCAGATGGAACGGCTTGAGGCTGGCCGGCGCCGCCTTGCCGTCCGCCGGCAGGACGCTGGCGAAGCGGCCGCCCGAAAGCGGCGCGTAGTCGGCCGCCAGGGTCGGTCCGGCCAGCAACAGGCCGAGCAGGACAAGGAGCAGGCGCCGGCACATCGGTCAGTGCTCCGCGCCCGGCGCCGGCGCCGGCTGCGCCCGCACCTTCGCGACTTCTTCCTTGGTCACCTGGCCGCCCGGGTTGCCCCAGCTGTTGAGCACGTAGGTCAGCAGGTTCGCCACCTCGTCGTCGGTGAGCTGGGTCATCGGCGGCATCACCGAGTCGTACGCCTTGCCGTTGACGTTGACCTTGCCGGTGAGGCCATGCAACGGGATCGAGATCAGGCGGGTCTTGTCTTCCTTGGCCAGCTGCGCGACCAGGCTGGAGTTGGCCAGCGGCGGGAACACCCCGGGCAGGCCTTCGCCGTTGGCCTGGTGGCAGACCGAGCAGGTGCCGGTGAACAGCTGCTTGCCGGCGGCGATCTGCTCGTCCTTGCTGAGCGTGCCGGCGGCGTTGGCCTTGGCGGCGGTGGCCACCGCGTGCAGGTTGGGCTCGGCGCGGTCGCCCAGGTAGACCGAGTCGACCTCCTTTCCCGAATAGACCATCTTGTTTTCCGGCCCGTCGACCTTGAGGATCGCCATCGCGCCCTTGTTGAACGCACGGAAGATCGAGTGGTCGACCAGCACGTAGCTGCCCGGCACCTGCGTGCGGAACTCGACCATCGCCGCGCCGCCGGCCGGGATCAGCGTGGTCTGCACGTTGTGCTGTTCGACGGTGCCGCCTTCCTGGCGCACGGTATCGAAGATCTCTCCGATCACGTGGAAGCTGGACACCAGGTTCGGACCACCGTTGCCGACGAACAGGCGCACGGTCTCGCCGACCTTGGCGGCCAGCGCCTTGTCGCCGGTGAGGGCGCCCTCGCGGCCGTTGAACAGCACGTAGGTGGGTCGCTCGTCGATCGCCTTGTCCATGTCGAACGGCTGGTGGCCTTTTTCGCGGTACTTGCCGGTGGTGTAGAAGTCCCCCTGCATCACGTAGTACTCGTGGTCGACCTTGGGCATGCCCTCCGGTGGCTCGACCAGGATCAGCCCGTACATGCCGTTGGCGATGTGCATGCCGACCGGCGCGGTGGCGCAGTGGTAGACGTAGATGCCCTGGTTGAGCGCCTTGAAGGTGAACTGCGACTCGTGCCCCGGCGCGGTGAAGCTCGAGGCCGCGCCGCCGCCCGGGCCGGTGACGCCGTGCAGGTCGATGTTGTGCGGCATCTTGCTGGTCGGCGAGTTCTTCAGGTGGAATTCCACCGTGTCGCCCTGGCGCACGCGGATGAAGCTGCCGGGCACGGTGCCGCCGAAGGTCCAGTAGGTGTAGCTGACGCCTTCGGAGATCGGCATCTCCTTCTCCACCACCTCCAGCTCGACGATCACCTTGGCCGGGTAGTTGCGGTGGATCGGCGGCGGCACGTTCGGCGGGCTGGTCAGCACCGCGTGGATCGGCGCGCCCTGCGGCGGCCCGAAGTCGGGCGTCGGCGGCAGCGGCGCCGGCGTGGCATGGGCGGCGGGAGGCAAGGCGGCGTCGGCCACCTGCTTGCCGGAGCAGGCGGCGAGGGCCAGCATGCTGGCGGCCGCGAGCACGGTGGACAGCGTTCGTGACATGGGGTGTCTCCTGTGGTTCCACCCCAGCCTAGGTCTCGCCCGATCACCCCGCTTGATCTGCGTCATTCGCGCCGCACGGAACCGACCGCTGCGTCACCCTGCCACAGCGGCTTGCCGTCAGCCGGGGCGGCCGTCGGCGCGCGGCGTCAGGCAGATCCACGCCGAACGCAGCACCCACGGCAGGAATGCGACCAGCCAGCCGCAGGCAGCAGCCACCAGCCACAGGTACGTGTCGCGGGCCAGTTCCGACCACACGCGCAGCAGCACCACGCCCTGCAGCAGGGCGAAGCACAGCCACGGGATGGCGCCCATCTGCAACGGCCGCCCGGAGTGCCCTTGCGTCACGCGCGTGACCATCGCCACCAGCATGGAGCCGAAGTAGCCGATGGTGAGCGCGTGCAGCGGCGCCAGCCCCAGCACCGGCGCGTGCCCCAGCGCCAGGTACAGGCTCTGCATGGCATACAGCGCGAACGCGACCGGCAGCCAGGCGAACGCCAGATGCAGCACCGCCAGCAGGCCCGGGCGCATCGCCTTCCACGGCTGCCAGGCCAGCGCATGCCCGCCGAACAGCAGCGCCAGCGGTGCATCCACCGCCCACAGCCAGGCCGGCCGGTGCGCCAGGTCCAGCCCCAGATGCGCCAGCAACAGCGGCCAGGCCAACGGCAGGCTCCATGCAGGGCGGCGTACCACGTAGCCGGCCACCACATTGCCGCTGAAGAAGGGGACCATGCGGTGCGCCACGGTGAAATACACCGGCACCAGCAGGCCGAACGTGCCGAGCTTCACGGCCAGGCGCGCACAGCCGGCGGGCGCCCCGAACAGGAACCCGAGAAACGCCGCCGGGCCGAGCGCGCCCAGGCCCAACGCGGCCAGGCAGGACCACGCGTGCGGGTTGCGCCGCGCCGCGGCCCGCAGCACGCCGGCGAGCGCGGACACGCCGGCCAGGTAGCCGGCCAGCATCGTCGCCACGCCGGCGCGCAGCAGCCACGGCATGCCCAGCAGCCCCAGGTGGGACAACAGGTAACCGCAGAACACCGTCCCGGCCACCGCCAGGTAGCGGCGCGGCGGGACCGGCGGACGGTCCAGCCAGCGTGGAAACGTGGTCAGCAGGAAGCCGAACACGAACATCGGCAGCATGCCGTACTGGATCAGCACCGCATGCGCCCAGCCCGGCGGCACCGGGGGTTGCGGCCAGGCCGGCCAGCGCAAGCGCAGCGAGGCCAGTTCCAGCGTCCACCAGGCCATGCTGGTCAGCACCGCCAGCGCGCCGGCCAGGAACAGCGGCCGATGCGGCGCGGCAGCCAGCAGGCCGGCGGTGGAAAGCGGGGCGGGTGAAGCGCAGGCGCGCATGGGGAGACTCCGGATGGCTGCCCTGCGATTGTGTCTGTGCGCCAGCGGATGGCCCCTGACCTGGATCAGTACGCGGCTTGATCGGCGTCATCGCCGGCCCCGGCGACCACGGCCATGCTGACCTGGCCGGTCCCTTCCGATCACCGGTGGAGTTCGCCATGTTCCAGCACATCCTGATTCCCATCGACGGTTCCGAGCTGTCGCTGCACGCAGCCGATGCGGGCATTGCGCTCGCGCGGCAGCTCGGCGCGCGCGTACACGCACTGCACGTGGTGGTGCCGCTGCCGGCCATCCCGTTCCTCAACGAGCTGGTCGCCGGCAGCGATGCCGATTACGCCGACAGTGCGGAGGTCGCGGGCAAGGGCTACCTCGACCAGGTAAGTACCCACGCCGCGGCAGCCGGCGTGCCCTGCCAGTGCAGCCTGGAGACCGATCCCAGCCCGCACCACGCGATCGTCGCGGCCGCCGCCCGGCTCGGCTGCGACCTGATCGTGATGGGCAGCCACGGGTGGCGCGGCCTGGACCGGCTGCTGCTGGGAAGCGAAACGCAGCGGGTGATCCTGGAAGCCCGGTGCCCCGTGCTGGTGAGCCGGTGAGCCGGCCGGTGAGCGCCGGCCCGCGGCGCGGTTCAGTTCAGCGATCGCTTGCGTCCGGTGATCATGGCGCACACCCGATTCCCCGCGATAGCGAATGCTTTCGCCGATGGCGCCAGCACGTGCAGCCCCACCAGGGCGAGCAGGCCCAGGGCGAGCGTCTCCTGCACCTCCTCCAGCCACCCGGCCTCGTGGAACGAGGCGGCCGGATTGTGCCCGAGGCGTCGCCGCGAACGGCCGGCCAGCCGCTCGCGCAGGTAGTCGCGCAGCTGCGACGGCGTCGGCACCCAATCGGCGAAGCGCGCATGGCGCGTGCCGGGGAAACCCCACACCAGGCGCACGCCGACCAGCGCGAGCGCGGCATAGCCCATCCAGCGGTGCACGGTGCCGCCCTCCGCGGTGAGGAAGTTGCCGAGGACCAGCGCCGCCAGCGACCAGTGGAACGCCCGTACCAGCGGGTCCCACACCTTGACCGTCTCGTTCATGCTCCTCGCCTGCGGCTCCGGGGCTGCTCCCAGGCTGCCGCCGGCACCGGTCCATCGTCTTGACGGCGGTCAAGCGCGACGACCGGCTTCATGCCACAGTCAGTGGAAGCAGAGGGAGGGCACGATGCTCGTCTACAGTTGCCACGGCGCGGCCAAGCAAGTCACCGGCTCCTGCCATCTGATCGAATACAACGGCCGGCGCGTGCTGGTCGACTGCGGCATGTTCCAGGGCGACCGCGACGCCGAGCGGGCGAATGCCGCGCCATTCGGCTTCGCGCCCGCGTCGATCGACGCGTTGCTGCTCACCCACGCCCACCTGGATCATTGCGGCCGCATCCCGCGACTGGTGCGCGAGGGCTTCCGCGGCCGCATCCTGGCCACCTCCGCCACGCGCGAGCTGGCCCGGCTGGTGCTGCTCGATGCGGCCGGCCTGCAGGAGGAGGATGCCCGTCGCGCACAGCGCACCAACCGCAACGGGAACGCGCCGGTCGAGCTGCTCTACTCGCTGGACGACGCGCTGCACGCGACCGACTTCTTCGAGCCGGGCATCGGCTACGACCAGGACATCGCGGTCGCGCCCGGCATCGCCGCCCGCTTTCTCGACGCCGGCCACATCCTCGGCTCCGCCTCGATCCTGCTCGCGCTCGAGGACGGACCGCGGACGCGCAACATCCTGTTCTCCGGCGACCTGGGCAATCCCGGTCGTCCGCTGCTGCGTGATCCGACACCGGCACCGGCCGCCGACTACGTGGTGATGGAATGCACCTACGGCGACCGCCCGCATCGCTCGCTGCCCGACTCCGTGGCCGAGCTCTACCAGGCGATCCGCGACACGGTGAACCGACGCGGCAACGTGGTGATCCCCACCTTCGCGCTGGAGCGCGCGCAGGAGGTCCTCTACTACCTGCACCTGGGCCTGCGCGACGGACAACTGCCGCAGCAGCTGCGGGTGTTCCTCGATTCGCCGATGGCGATCTCCGCGACCGAGATCTTCCGGCGCCATCCGGAGTGTTTCGACGCGCACTTCCTCGAGGTGCTTCGCCACGGCGACCCCTTCGCGATGCCCGGGCTGCATTTCACCCGCAGCACACAGGAGTCGATGGCGATCAACAGCATCGACGGCGGGGCCGTCATCCTGGCCGGCTCGGGCATGTGCACCGGCGGTCGCGTGCGCCACCACCTCAAGCACAACCTGTGGCGCGAACGCAGCAGCGTGGTGTTCGTCGGCTACGCGGCCGAGGGCACGCTGGCACGGCGGATCATCGACGGCGCCAGCCACGTGCGCGTGTTCAACGAGGACATCGCCGTGCGCGCCCGGGTCTGGACGATCAACGGCTTCTCCGCCCACGCCGACCGCCCCGCCCTGCTCGACTGGCTGGGCCCCGCGCCACGCCGCGGCGTGTTCCTGGTGCACGGCGAATACGAACGCGGCATGCGCGGCATGGGCGAAGCGCTCGACGCGCGCGGCACGAGCTGGCGGATGCCCGGGATGGGGGAGCCGATCAAGCTGGGCTGAGCTCGCCGGGAGCAGTCCGAGCCGCCGCGCACCTTCGCCCCGGTCACCGAGCGTTCGCGGTTTGGTCCCGCGTCAAGCGGCGTGTTCCTGGTGTACGGCGATACGAACGAGGCATGCGCAACATGGGCGCCGCGCCCGACGCGCGCGGCACGACCTGGCGGATGCCCGGGATGGGGAGCCGAAGCTGGGCTGAGCTCGCCGGCAGCAGTCCGAATCGCCGCACGCCTTCGCCCCGGTCACGGAGCGCTCGCGGTGTAGCCGCATAGCTCCTCTGAGAGCGACCACCTCACCCGGCAAGGCGCAAGGGTGCCTAGCTCTTCTCCTTTCATCGAGTTGCCCCCAGGCCGTTTCTCTTGGTTACTTCTCTTTGGGCCAGCAAAAAGAGAAGTGACCCGCAGGCCGGCAGGCCAGCGGAAGCCCGCCGCAGGCGAGCCCGCTCGCGGTAGGCCGCGGGAAAACGATGCGGCCCCACACGCTAGCGCCAAAAACAAAGCAAGAGCACCGCGAGCAAGCTCGCTCCCACCGAGCAGGATCGCGGGTGAAGCGACACCGCCTCAACCGGGCAACAGGCTGCGCCCGATGCGCCGCAACCCCACCGGATCCAGGATCACCAGCTGCCGCCCCTCCACCTGGATCAGCCCCTGCCCGCGGAAGCGGCTGAGCACGCGGCTGACCGTCTCGGCGGCCAGGCGCAGGTAGTTGGCGATGTCGCCGCGCGACATGCTGAGCTGGAAGCGCGTGCCCGAGAAACCGCGCGCCGCGCAGCGCTGGCCGAGGTCGGCGAGGAACGCGGCCATGCGCTCGTCCGCGCTGTGGTCGCCCGCAAGCAGGCTGGCGCTGCCCAGTTCCTTGCTGAGCAGGCGGAACAGGTGGTGCTGCACCGCGGGCATGCGCGCCGCGAGCGCGCTCATCGCGGGGAACGAGAAGCGGCAGAAGTAGGAGGTTTCCAGCGCGATGGCGTCGCAGGGGAAGTGTTCCGGGTAGATGCCGTTGAGGCCGATCACCTCGCCGGGCAGGTAGAAGCCCAGCACCTGCTCGCGCCCTTCCTTGTCGACCATGCTGGTCTTCACCGTGCCCGAGCGCACCGCGAAGATGGCGCGGAACGGGTTGCCGGTGCGGAACACGTATTCGCCCGTGCGGAACGGTCCCACGTGCTCGACCAGGCAGTGCAGCTGGCGCAGTTCAGGCTTGCCGTAGCCCACTGCCTGGCAGGCACCGGCGAAGGCGCAGGTGCGGCAGAAGTGGGCCTCGTCGCCATCGTCCGCGATCGGGCCGGGGGGCTCGGGCAGGCGCCCCGGCGGGTGATCCGAGCGCATCGGTCGGGTTTGCCAGCTCACGTCAGATCGTCCGCGAGTAGCGCGCCGGCTGCGCGTCCCGCTCCAGGTAGGCATCGAAGCACATGGCGATGATACGCAGGAGCAGGCGTCCCCGGGGCGTGACGCGGATCGTGCGGCCCTCGATCGTGACCAGGCCATCCGCGGCCAGGGGTCGCAGCCGGCGCAGCTCGGCCGCGAAGTACTCGGCGAAGATCAACCGGTACCGTGCGCCGAACAGAGCCATGTCCAGTTCGCCCTGGCACATCAGCTGGCCGATCGCGGCGCGGCGGATCACGTCGTCTTCCTCCAGGTACAGACCGCGTGCCACCGGCAGCCGGCCCGCGTCCAGCGCGGCGTAGTAACCGGCGAGGTCGCGCGCGTTCTGGCTGTAGCTCTGGCCGATGCGACCGATCGCGCTGACGCCGAGGCCGACGATGTCGCAGTCGCCGTGGGTGGAATAGCCCTGGAAGTTGCGTTGCAGGGTGCCGGCGCGTTGCGCGCGTACCAGCTCATCGTCGGCACGTGCGAAGTGGTCCATGCCCACGTAGGCATAGCCTGCCGCGGTGAGCCGTTCCAGCGCGCGGCCGAACAGCGCCAGGCGTGTGGCCGGGTCGGGCAGCGCAGTCGCATCGAGCTGCCGCTGCGCCTTGAACAATTGCGGCAGGTGGGCATAGCCGTAGACCGCCACACGGTCGGGCGCGAGCTCGATCACCGCCTCGAGGGTGCGCCCGAAGCCCTCCAGGGTCTGCCGCGGCAGGCCGTAGATCAGGTCCACGCTGGTCGAGGCGAAGCCGGCCTCGCGCGCCGCCGCCAGGACCTCGCGGGTCTGCGCCACGCTCTGGGTGCGATTGACCGCCTGCTGCACCGCGGGGTCGAAATCCTGGATGCCGACCGACACGCGGTTGAAGCCCAGCTCGCCCAGCACGTGCATGTAGGCGCCATCGGCGAAGCGCGGGTCGATCTCGATGCCGAACTCGCGCGAGGGCGCCTGCACGAAGGCAAAGTGGCGCGCCAGCGATTCCATCAGCTCCCGCATCCGCGGCGCGTCCAGGAAGTTCGGCGTGCCGCCCCCGAAGTGCAACTGCCGCACCGGGCGGTCACGGTCGAACAGCGGCGCGACCAGCTCGATCTCGCGGTAGAGCCGCTCGAGGTAGCGGTCGGCCTTGGCGGTCTCCCGTGTGATCACGCGGTTGCAGCCGCAGTAGAAGCACGGGCTCATGCAGAAGGGCACGTGCACGTAGAGCGACAGCGGACGCGGGATCGGCTCCTCGTTGGACGCGCGGACCGCCGCGCGCAGGTCCGTCTCGCCGAAGTCGGGGCGGAACTGCGGCGCGGTGGGATAGCTGGTGTAGCGCGGGCCGGAGGTGTCGTAGCGGGCGATCAGTCCGGGATCGAACTCGGGGACGGCGATGGCGGGGCTCATGCCGCCAGTGTGGGCAGCCGGCCAGGGCGGTTCTTGATCCGGATCAAGGCAGGCCCGCGCCTGCCTGGACAGAAGGTCGCAGCGGGCCTCAGTCCCGCCGCGGCGCCTCCAGGTAGCGGACAGCCGCCAGGTCGCTCGTGCGCAGCCGGGACGCGTCGGAGCTGGCGGCGACCTGCCCTCCCCCATGACAGGACTCGCACAGGTTCTTCGGCAACACCCGATGGGGAGCCGTGGACGCCGGTGAGCCGGCGTGGACGGCGAGGGCCAGCAGCGGAGCGGCGGCGGCGAGCACGGGCAAGGGATGCGGCATGATCGACAGACTCCTGCCAGGCGAACCCGGCGATGGGTGGAAACCGCCCGGGCGCCTGTGCGCCCGGGCGGCACCGATCATGCCCTGGGCGGCGTGATGGTTTGCTCGATGGCGCCGAAGATCGACGCGCCGCTCGCGTCGGTGACCTCGATGCGCAGGGTGTCACCGAACTTGAGGAACGGCGTGCTGGGCTTGCCGTCGCGCAGGGTCTCCACCGTCCTCTGCTCGGCCAGGCACGAGGCGCCCTTGCTGGTGTCCTCGTTGGCGATCGTGCCCGAGCCCACCAGGGTGCCGGCGGTGAGCGGGCGCGTCTTGGCCGCATGCGCCACCAGCTGGGCGAAGTCGAACTGCATGTCGACGCCGCACTCGGCCTCGCCGAACCACTTGCCGTTGAGCCAGGTGCGCATCGGCAGGTGCAGCTTGTCCCCGCGCCAGGCCGTGCCCAGTTCGTCCGGCGTCACGAACACCGGCGAGAGCGCCGAGCGCGGCTTGCTCTGCAGGAAGCCGAAGCCCTTGGCCAGCTCCGCCGGGATCAGCCCGCGCAGGCTCACGTCGTTGACCAGGCCGACCAGCTGGATGTGGCGGGCCGCCTGTGCGGGCGTCACCGCCATCGGCACGTCGTCGGTGACCACCACCACCTCGGCCTCCAGGTCGATGCCGTACTCCTCGCTCGGCACCACCACCGGGTCGCGCGGACCCAGGAAACCGGCGCTGGTCGCCTGGTACATCAGCGGATCGCTGTAGAAGCTCGCCGGCACCTCGGCGCCACGCGCGCGGCGCACGCGTTCGACGTGCGGCAGGTACGCCGAGCCGTCGACGAACTCGTAGGCACGCGGCAGCGGCGCGGCCAGCGCGCCCACGTCCAGGTCGAACGCGCCCGCAGCCTTGCCCGCGTTGAGTTCGTCAGACAGCGCGTTGAGCCGCGGCGCCGCATGGGCCCAGTCGTCCAGCGCGGCCTGCAGGGTGGGCGCGATGCCGGTCGCCTTGACCGCGCGCTGGAGGTCACGGCTGACCACGACCAGCGTGCCGTCGCGGCCGCCTTCCTTCAGACTTCCAAGCTTCATCGATGGCTCCTGTGGAAACGATCAGGCCTTCGGCGGCGAGAAATGCCGCGCGATGCCCTGCCAGCACTGGTAGTAGTTCTTCTGCAACTGCGGCGACTCCAGCGCCTGGCGCGTGGGACGGATCACCTTGCGCGTCTCGAACATGAAGGCCATGGTGCCGCCGATCACGTCGGGCCTGGACAGGTCCGCGTTCGAGGCCTTCTCGAAGGTGGCCGCATCCGGCCCGTGCCCGCTCATGCAGTTGTGCAGGCTGGCGCCGCCGGGCACGAAGCCTTCGGCCTTGGCGTCGTAGACGCCGGTGATCAGGCCCATGAATTCGCTGGCCACGTTGCGGTGGAACCACGGCGGCCGGAAGGTGTGCTGCGCCACCAGCCAGCGCGGCGGGAAGATCGCCAGGTCGACGTTGGCCGTACCGGGCGTGTCGCTGGGCGAGGTGAGCACGGTGAAGATCGACGGGTCCGGGTGGTCGTAGCTGATCGAGCCGATCGTGTTGAAGCGGCGCAGGTCGTACTTGTACGGCGCGCAGTTGCCGTGCCAGGCGACCACGTCCAGCGGCGAGTGGTCGATCTTCGCTTCCCACAGGCCGCCCTGGAACTTCGCGACGAGGCGGAAATCGCCCTCCACGTCCTCGTAGGCGGCGCAGGGCGTGAGGAAGTCGCGCGCATTGGCCAGGCCGTTGGAGCCGATCGGGCCGAGTTCGGGCAGGCGCAGCAGCGCGCCGAAGTTCTCGCAGGCGTAGCCGCGCGCCTCGCCGTCGGGCAGCTCCACGCGGAAGCGCACGCCGCGCGGGATCACGGCGATCTCCTGCGGCTCGACGTCCAACACGCCCAGCTCCGTGGCGATGCGCAGGCGGCCCTGCTGCGGCACGAGCAGCAACTCGCCGTCGGCATCGTAGAAGAAGCGGCCCTGCATCGAGCGGTTCGCCGCGTAGAGGTGGATGCCGATGCCCGCCTGCTCGGCCGGGCCGCCGTTGCCGGCGATCGTCACCAGGCCATCGAGGAAGTCGGCCGGCTGCTGCGGCATCGGCAGCGGATCCCAGCGCAATTGGTTGGGCGTGGCCGGCGCCTCGTCGAAACGGTTGTGGAAACGCGCGTGCGGCAGGGGCTCGAACGGCTGGTGCATCGCCGCCGGGCGGATGCGGTAGAGCCAGCTGCGGCGGTTGGCGTGCCGCGGCGCGGTGAAGGCGGTGCCGGAGAGCTGCTCCGCGTAGAGGCCGTGCGCCACGCGCTGGGGTGAGTTCTGGCCCTCGGGGAGGGTGCCGGGGATCGCCTCGGTGGCGAATTCGTTGCCGAAGCCGGATTGGTAACCGCTGCCAACAATCTCAGACATGCGCGTGCCTTTCGCATTCAAAGCCCCTCTCCCTCCGGGAGAGGGGTTGGGGTGAGGGTCCGGTCGTGCGCGGTGCGGAGGATTACCTCCAGCACTGCGTCCGTCTGTTGCAGTATCTCGTTGTTCCAGAAGCGCAGCACCCTGAGGCCTTTCGCCTCGAGGAAACGCGTGCGCTCCCTGTCCGTCTGATCGTCATGCCGCGAGCCGTCCAGTTCAACGACCAGCTTGCAGGCCTCACAGTAGAAATCAGCCACATAGGGCGGGACCGGGTGCTGCCGGCGGAACTTCAAGCCGCCCAGGCGCCCGCCGCGCAAGCGATACCACAAGGCCTGTTCGGCTTCGGTGCAGGATCGGCGCAACGCCCTGGCGTGATTGCGCGTTCCTGTCGGCAGCGGCGGGTTGATGCGTCCTGGCATGCCCGTACCCTCTCCCCAACCCCTCTCCCGGGGGGAGAGGGGCTCAAAAGCTCAAAGCACCCCGCGCTTCATCTGGTCCCGCTCGATGCTCTCGAACAGCGCCTGGAAGTTGCCCTCGCCGAAGCCCTCGTTGCCCTTGCGCTGGATGATCTCGAAGAAGATCGGCCCGATGCAGTTCTGGGTGAATATCTGCAGCAGCTTGCGCTGCTTGGTCTCCGGGTCGGCGTCGATCAGGATCTTGTTCTTCTGCAGCCGCGGCACGTCCTCCCCGTGGTCGGGGATGCGCATGTCGATGACCTCGTAGTAGGTGTCGGGCGTGTCCAGGAACTCCACGCCCTGCGCACGCATCGCCTCGACCGTGGCGTAGATGTCGTCGGTGAAGCAGGCGATATGCTGGATGCCTTCGCCGTGGTAGGCGTCCAGGTATTCGTTGATCTGGCTCTTCGGATCGCTCGATTCGTTGAGCGGGATGCGCACGATGCCGTCCGGCGCGGTCATCGCCTTGGACACCAGGCCGGTCTTGGCACCCTTGATGTCGAAGTAGCGGATCTCGCGGAAGTTGAACAACCGCTCGTAGTAGTCCGACCACTTCTGCATGTTGCCGAAGTAGAGGTTGTGCGTGAGGTGGTCGATGAAGGTGAGGCCGAACCCCTTGGGGTTCGGCTCGGCGCCCGGCACGGCCTCGTAGTCGCCGTCGTAGACGTCGCCCTTGGCGCCGTAGCGGTCGACCAGGTAGAGCATGCAGTCGCCGATGCCCTTGACCACCGGCGCGTTCACCGCCTTGCTCGCCGCCTTGTGCTCGACCGCCTCGCCACCGTTGGCCAGCACCTTCTGGCACACCTCGTCGGCGGGCATCTTGAAGCGGATGGCGAAACCACAGGCGCAGGGGCCGTGCTTGGCGGCGAAGTCGGCGGCGAAGGAGTCCGGGTCCTCGTTGACCAGGAAGTTCACGCCGTTCTGGCGATAGACGGTGATCGGGCGGCGCTTGTGTTTGAGCACCGCGGTGAAGCCCATCTTGCGGAACAGCTCGTGCAGTTCGCTGCCACGACCCGCCGGCGCGGCGAACTCGACGAACTCGAAGCCGTCGATGCCCATCGGGTTCTCGAAGGTGGTGACCTGCATGCCGAGGTTCGGTTGGGCGTTCATGGCGCTCTCCTCAAAGACTGGAAGACGTAGAGTGGGCGGCGGCCACGTCCGCGAGGATGCGCGGGGGCCACGAAGATTCCGGCTAGATCTCCGTTATAGTTACATATGAAACCATTTGCAAGGAGCCGCGCTGCCGTGCCAGCCAAGCCCCAACCTGCCGGCCAGCCGGCCGATCAAGCCCCGCTGAAGCAGTCCTCCCCGGAGCACGCGCCGCTCGAACTGGAGCGCTTCCTGCCCTACCGGCTGTCGATCGTGTCCAACACGGTCAGCCAGGCGATCGCCGACGACTACCAGCGCCGCTTCGACCTGGGCGTCACCGAATGGCGGGTGCTGGCGGTGCTGGCGCGCTTCGACGGGTTGTCCGCGCGCGAGGTGGCCGACCGCACCGCGATGGACAAGGTCGCGGTGAGCCGCGCGCTGGCCCGGCTGGTGCATGCCGGGCGGGTAAGCCGCGCGGTGCACGGTGGCGACCGGCGCCGTTCGGTACTCAACCTCACCGAGGCCGGCTGGGCGATCCACGACGAGGTGGCGCCGATGGCGCGCCGGCGCGAGCGCGAGCTGCTGGCCCGGCTGGATGCCGAGGAGCAGGCCTGGCTCGGGCGCATCCTGGACAAGCTGATGCCGGCCGGACAGGACACATCCCTGTAGGGGCGCCCTCGGCGCAACCCGCCGGTATCCCGGTCGCGCCCAAGGGCGCTCCTACGGGATTCACGGCGGAATGGCGTGCATTCCCGGGGTGGGCGCGGTGATTACTTCACGCCGTGCATCAGCTTGTTGATCAGCGGCGAGATCAGCAGCAACAGCACGCCCGAGCCCACCAGCACCCAGAAGCAGAAGCTGAAGCCCGACAGCGCAGAAGCCACGGTCATGCCGGTTTCGCCGCTGATCGAACGCGCCACCAGGCCGGAGAAATCACCGCCGGCGGCCAGCGACAGGAACCAGCCGCCCATCGCCAGGCCGACCAGCCGCGGCGGCGCCAGCTTGGTCACCATCGACAGGCCGATCGGCGAGAGGCACAGCTCGCCCAGCGTCTGCATCACGTAGCACAGCACCAGCGGCCAGAACGGGATCAGCCCGCCGGGCCCGAGCAGTTCCTTGAGCGCGTACACCAGCACGATGAAGCCCAGGCCGTTGAAGATCAGGCCGAAGCTGAACTTGCGCGGGATCGACGGCTCGGCGTTGCGGCGCGAAAGCAGCGCCCACACCAGCGTCAGCAGCGGCGCGAAGGTGAGGATCGCCAGCGGCGTCACCGACTGGAACCAGCCGACCGGGAACACCCAGCCGCCGAACATCTCGCGGTCCACCCAGTTCTCGGCCAGGAAGTTGAGCGAGGTGCCGAACTGGAAGTAGAAGGTCCAGAACACCACGCTGAAGACGAACACGATCAGCATGGCGATCACGCGGTGCAGCTGCACGCGGTCATGGCGCAGCGCCTCGACGATCAGCGCCACCGCCACGCCGACGAACAGCACGCCGAGCAGCCACTGCAGTCCCTCGGCGCCGACATAGGCCAGCAACGCATAGATCACCGGCACGGCGACGGCGGCGCCGATCAGCACCCATAGCACGCGCAGGCGGTTTTCCATGCCCGGCAGCGGACGCCCCACGCCCTTGAGGCCGCGGCGGCCGAACCAGAACCACAGGAAGCTCAGCAGCATGCCCACGCCCGCGGCACCGAACACGATGCGGTAGTTCTGCTGCATCGGCGTGTCGGTGAAGTAGGCGGCCATCCAGCCGGTCAGCAGCGGCGCCACGAAGGCGCCGGCGTTGATGCCCATGTAGAACAGGGTGAAACCGCGGTCGCGGCGGGGATCGTCGCGGCCATAGAGCTGCCCCACCATGGTGGAAATGTTCGGCTTGAACAGGCCGTCGCCGGCGATCACCAGCGCCAGGCCGAGCATCATCAGCGGCTTGCTCGGCACCAGCAGGGTGAACAGGCCGGCGGCCATCACCGCGGCGCCGAGCAGGATCGAGCGCTGGTAGCCGATGATCCGGTCGGCCACGTAGCCGCCGAAGATCGAGGCCGCGTAGATCAGCGCCGTGTACGCCCCGTAGATGCCGGCGGCCCAGCCCTGCCCCGACGGATCGCCGTTGAAGAACTGCGCGACGATGTAGAGCACCAGCGCCCAGCTCACGCTGTAGTAGGCGAAGCGCTCCCAGAACTCGGTCATGAACAGCATCCACAGCGGGCGCGGGTGGCCCAGCAGCTGCGGGTAGTCGGGTGCGGCGGCCGGCGTGGATTCGACGGTCTGGCTCATGGATTCCCCTTGGGAGTGGAGGAGGCGCTCGGCGCGCCAATCGTTGACGTGTAACCGGCACAAGGGCGCCGCGTCAATGGCGGCCCGCCTGTGGGAACGCCCTTGGCGCGACCGCCATCTGCCGCGGTCGCGCCCAGGGGCGCTCCTGCCGCTGCGTCAGGTCCCCAGCACCGTGCGCACGTCCAGCAGCTCGGGAAAGAACTCCAGGTCCAGCGCCTTCTTCAGGAACGACACGCCGGAGGAGCCACCCGTGCCGCGGCGATGCCCGATGATCCGCTCCACCGTCTTCATATGGCGGAAACGCCACAGCTGGAAGCTTTCCTCGACATCCACCAACTGCTCGCACATGTGGTACTCGGGCCAGAACTCGTTCGGCTGCTCGTAGATGCGACGGAACACCGGCAGCAATCCATCGTGGCGCCGGTGCGGCTCGGACCAGTCGCGCTCGAGCAGGTCGGCCGGCACCGCGTGGCCACGGCGGGCCAGGTAGCGCAGGAACTCGTCGTAAAGGCTCGGCGCCTCCAGTGCCACGCGCAGTTGCGCCTGTGCCGCCGGGTCGTGCTCGAACACCTTGAGCATCTGCGCGTTCTTGTTGCCGAGCAGGAATTCGATCGTGCGGTACTGCAGCGACTGGAAGCCCGAGGACGGCCCGAGCTGGTCGCGGAACTCCAGGTACTCGGCCGGCGTGAGCGTCTCCAGGACCGCCCACTGCTCGAACAGCTGGCGCTGCACCTGCTTCACGCGGGCCAGAATCTTCAGGCAGGTGTCCAGATCGTCGCGCTTCAGGTGCGCGATCGCCGCGCTCAACTCGTGGATGATCAGCTTCATCCACAGCTCGGCCACCTGGTGCTGCACGATGAACAGCATCTGGTCGTGCGTGGGCGGATCGCCGACCGGCTGCTGCGCGGAGAGCAGCACGTCCAGCCGCAGGTAGCCGCCGTAGGTCAGCCGGCCCTGCAGGTCGGTTTCGATGCCAGCTTCCAGGTCGCGGCGGTTGTCCGTCATGGTCTCGTCTGTGGGCGCGAAAACCGCATGGTAACGCCACTTGACGCCCGACCCGTACCGGTGCGCATGTTGCACCGTACCTTGCAGCGCAACACACGCGCCTGCTATCAAAGGCGGTCTTTTCGGGCCGTTTGCGCGTGCCTGGCCCCACTGGATGGGCCGCCGCCTCCCCAACGCCGCCTTATCTCCACTCCACCTTCACGGGAGCGAGTCGTGTCCATCGCCGCCAAGTTTGAAATCGAGTACCTGCAATACCTCGACGCCGAGGGCAAGCAGGTGCGTGACGACCTGCCTGCCTTCGCGCAGGACCTGAACCAGATGGTCGAGCTGTACAAGCTGATGCTTTCCACCCGCGTGTTCGACGCCAAGTCGATCGCGCTGCAGCGCACCGGCAAGCTCGGCACCTACGCCTCCTGCCTGGGGCACGAAGCCGCGCACGTGGGCATCGGCAGCGCCATGAGACCTGAGGACGTGCTGGCGCCGAGCTACCGCGAATACGGCGCGCAGCTCTACCGCGGCGTGCAGCCGCGCGAGGTCTACATGTACTGGGGCGGCGACGAGCGCGGCAACGACTACCAGAACGAACCGGCCCGCCACGACTTCGCCTGGTCGGTGCCGATCGCCACCCAGTGCCTGCATGCGGCCGGGTCGGCGCTGGCGTTCAAGATCCGCGGCGAGAAGCGCGTGGCGGTATGCACCATCGGCGACGGCGGCTCGTCCAAGGGCGACTTCTACGGCGCCATCAACATCGCCGGCGCGCAGAACCTGCCGATGGTCGCGGTGATCGTGAACAACCAGTGGGCGATCTCGGTGCCGCGCAAGATCCAGTCCGGCGCGCCGACGCTCGCGCAGAAGGGCATCGCCGCAGGCCTGTACTGCATCCAGGTGGACGGCAACGACATCATCGCCGTGCGCAAGGCGATGGAGGACGCGCTCGAGCGCGCCCGCAACGGCGAGGGCGGCAGCGTCATCGAGGCGGTCACCTATCGTCTGGGCGACCACACCACCGCCGATGATGCGCGCCGCTACCGCGGCGAGCAGGAGGTCAAGGACGCCTGGGCGAAGGATCCGGTCAAGCGCCTGAAGAACTGGCTGGTGGCCAAGAAGGTGTGGGACGACAAGAAGGAAGAGGCCTGGAAGGCCGAGTGCGACGACTGGATGGACAACGAGGTCAACGCCTACCTCGAGACCAAGACCCAGCCGGTCACCGCGATGTTCGACTACACCTTCGCCGAAGTTCCCGCCGACCTCGAAAAGCAGCGCGACCTCGCGCTCTCGCTGGAAAACAAGGGCCACTAATTCCATGGCACAGATCACCCTTATCGAAGCAGTCACCCAGGCGCTGGCCTACGAAATGGCGCGCGACCCCTCCGTGGTCGTGCTGGGCGAGGACGTGGGCGTCAACGGCGGCGTGTTCCGCGCCACGCAGGGCCTGCAGGAGAAGTTCGGCGAGCTGCGCGTGCTCGACACGCCGCTGGACGAGACCACCATCGCCGGCGTCACCGTCGGCCTCGCCGTGCAGGGCATGAAGCCGGTCGCCGAGGCGCAGTTCGAGGGCTTCATCTACCCGATGATGGAGCAGATCGCCTGCCACGCCGCGCGCCTGCGCAACCGCACCCGCGGCCGCATCACGGTGCCGGCCGTGTGGCGCGCCCCGTGGGGCGGCGGCATCCGCGCGCCGGAGCATCATTCGGAAGCGAACGAGCACCTGTTCACCAACATCCCCGGCCTGCGGGTGGTCATGCCCTCCTCGCCGGCGCGTGCCTACGGCCTGCTGCTGGCGGCGATCCGCGACCCGGACCCGGTGATGTTCTTCGAGCCCAAGCGCATCTACCGCCAGTACAAGGAAGAGGTGCCCGACGACGGCGAGGCGCTGCCACTGGACGTGTGCTTCGTGCTGCGCGACGGCACCGACGTGACCCTGGTGACCTGGGGCGCGCAGGTGAAGGAGACGCTGGAGGCGGCCGACGCGCTGGCCGCCGAAGGCATCAGCGCCGAGGTGATCGACGTCGCCACGCTGACCCCGCTGGACTTCGACACGATCGCCGAGTCGGTGGCCAAGACCGGCCGCTGCGTGATCGTGCACGAGGCGCCCAAGACCGCCGGCTTCGGTGCCGAGATCGCCGCGCGCCTGGCCGAGGAATGCATGTACGACCTGCTGGCGCCGGTCGAGCGCGTCACCGGCTGGGATACGCACATCCCGCTGTTCCGCCTGGAGATGAAGTACCTGCCCAGCACCGAGCGCGTGGTCGAGGCGGCCAAGCGCACGCTGGCCGCTTCTTGATCCTTCTCCCCCCTCCCTTATCAAGGATGGGGGAGAAGGTGCCCGGCGGGCGGATGAGGGGCCAAGGCTTGCGCCAGGGCGCATCGCAGCAGCGCTCGATGTGACTCCAAGGCAAGCCCCCGCCCCTCACCCCAGCCCTCTCCCCAGAAGGGAAGAGGGAGCACATTCCAACCTGGAAGCTTACCCATGGCTGACATCAAGACGTTCCACCTCCCGGACCTCGGCGAAGGCCTGCCTGACGCGACCATCGTCGAGTGGCACGTGAAGGTCGGCGACACGATCAAGCTCGACGCCCCACTGGCTTCGATGGAAACCGCCAAGGCGGTGGTCGAGGTACCCTCGCCCTACACCGGCAAGGTGACCAAGCTGTACGGGGCCGCCGGCGACGTGATCGAGACCGGCGCCCCGCTGGTCGACTTCGAGCCCGACCCGAACGCCAAGCAGCGCGCCGAGGCCGAATCCACCGGCCACCATCACGGCCCGAAGAAGAGCGTAGGCAGCCCGGCGCCGGACGACGGCGGCAAGGTGGTCGCTTCCGACGAGGGCGGCGAAGTGCAGACCGGCGAGGACCGCGAGGACGAGGGCACCGTGGTCGGCGCGATGGTCAGCGGCAACCACGTCCACGTCGAGCAGGTCGCCAGCGTCGGCGGCGTCAAGGCGGTGCCCGCGGTACGCGCGCTGGCCAGGAAGCTCAAGGTGGACTTGACCAAGGTGCGCCCGACCGGCGCCGACGGCGTGGTCACCATGAAGGACGTCAAGGACGCCGCCGCCAACGGCAGCGCCCCGCTCGGCGGCGCGCCGGCGCGCGCGGTGCCGGCCTCGGCCGGCCGCCACCTGGCACCGGAACTGCCGGAGCCCGGCCCGGCCCCGCAGCGCGGCCCGGTCTCGCTGGCCGGCAAGCCGGTGCGTACCGCCCCGCCGTCCCAGCCGGCCACCGGCCAGCCCGAGCAGTTGAAGGGCGTGCGCCGCAACATGGCGCGCGTGATGGCCGAGGCGCACGCCAACGTGGTGCCGACCACGCTGGTGGACGATGCCGACCTGCACGCCTGGATCGGCAAGCAGGACATCACCGCGCGCCTGATCCGCGCCATCGTCGCCGCCTGCAAGGCGGTGCCGGCGCTCAACGCCTGGTTCGACGGCAAGAACCTCACCCGCACGCTGCACCGCCACGTCGACATCGGCATCGCGGTGGACACCGAGGACGGCCTGTTCGTGCCGGCCCTGCGCAACGCCGACGTGCTGGATGGTGCCGGCATCCGCGCCGGCATCCAGCGCCTGCGTGCGCAGGTCGAGGACCGCTCGATCCCGCCGTCGGAGCTCGCCGGCTACACCATCAGCCTGTCGAACTTCGGCATGTTCGCCGGCCGCTATGCCACCCCGGTGGTGGTGCCGCCGTGCGTCGCGATCGTCGGCGCCGGCAAGCTCAGCCACGACGTGGTGGCGGTGATGGGCGGCATCGAAGTGCACCGGCGCATGCCGATCAGCCTCACCTTCGACCACCGCGCCGCCACCGGCGGCGAGGCGGCGCGCTTCCTCAAGGCGCTGCTCGACGACCTGGCGCTGCCGCAGTAACGCGGGGAACGGGGGACGGCAAGCTGGCCGCCACCGTTCCCGGCCGGGCCGGGAACATCCGGAAAACGGAGCGCAGCGCGCTCCGTTTTCTTTTCACGCCGCCGGCGGCACGCTTGGACGCCCTGCACACGGAGCCTTCCCCATGCACCACAGCCGTCTCTGCGCGCTCGTCCTCGACTGCCGGGTCGACGACCTGGAACCGGCCGCCCGCTTCTGGAGCGCCGCGCTGGGCAAGCCCATCGACACGCTCGACGAGGACGGCGACGGCCGCTACGCGGCGCTCGCCACCGCCGAGGATGAACCGATCATCCTGCTGCAGAAGGTCGAGCACGACAGTCGCGTCCACCTGGATATCGAAACCGACGACCTGGACGCCGAAGTGACCCGGCTGGAGGCGCTCGGCGCCCGCCGCATCGCCTTCGTGCGCGAGCGCTGGTGGGTGCTGGAGGCACCCACCGGCCACCGATTCTGCGTGGTGCGCAAGCAGCGCGAGCGCTTCGGCCCGCACCTCAACCGCTGGGACTGAGCTGCCGGTCAGGCGGTCGCCGCCTCCGGCTTGCGCAACGGCCGCGCCACGGCGACGCCGAGCAGCCAGCCGGCGGCCAGCACTGCGACGGACACGGCCAGCGGCGGCCGCGCCACCATCAGGAAGGCGATGCCCAGCGCCAGGCCGGTGTTGCCCCACGCCGCACAACGCATCACCGGGTCGCCGCCGAGCCGTAAGGCCTCGGCGCGGTCCCCGGCGGCCAGGGCCTGCCCGAGGCGCCGCATGCGTGCGCCGATCACCAGCGGCCCGCTGAGCGCCAGCACGCCGACGCCGGCCAGGCTGGCCACCAGCCAGCCACTCTCCCAGGAAATGGAAGCGGCACTCACCATGTAGCTGCCACTGGCGACGAGCACGAGGATGGCGAGCGGAAAGGTGACCGCCACGCCGCGCACGAAGCGCAGCCATTCGGCCACCTCGGCGCCGTCGCGCGCGCGCGCCATCCGCGCCTCGCCGAAGTGCGTCAGCGCCGAAGCGGCGAATGCCGCGAACAGCGCACACAGGTGTACGTAAAGAGCAAGCGTGTAGACCATGACGATGTCCCCCCCAGGACTGCGGCGATGGTGCCGCCCGTGCGGCGGCTGGCGGAAGTTTTCCGCACCCTGGCAGCCCGTGCAACCGGCGGCGCACGGCCCGGTTGCCCCGCCTGCGCACCGGGGCTAGGCTGCCGGCGTGTGACGCACGGGGGAGCGCCATGGATCGCTGGCTGCGCAAGCTCGCCGGATTGCCGCTTGCCGCGGCAACCCTGCCCGCCTTCGCCCAGGCGCCCGCGCCTGCGGGCGCCGCCGGGCCGCACCTGGAATTCGACCAGCTGAGCCTGAGCCTGCCGGTCACCCAAGCGGTGCCGCCCCCGGACGCCTTCGAGCAGCAGTACCTCGTCGCGGTCCGCACGCTGCACGACACGCGTTCGCCCACGTCGCTGCAGCAGTTGCAGGCGCTTGCCCGGGGCCTGCCCGCGCCGGGCACGTCCGTCTCGCTGGCGCGCGAGCGTGCCGGCATCGTCGCGGCGGGTGTAGGCGAGATGGCGCAGGGCCTGGCCCTGCGCAACGTGCCCTTGCTCGGCGCCGCGGCGGACATGGTCGAACAGGACGTCCGTCGCCACGCCGAGCAGCGGCAGCTGGCGGCGATGCAGGCACGGGTGGCCCGGCAGAACGCCTGGGCGCAGGCTCTGCTGGCCCGGCCACGGCTGCTGCACGTCGCCCTCTGGGACGACCGCGTGCGGGTGGACGACCTGGATGGCGGCCAGGTGCTGCTGATCCTGCCGGCCCAGGGGCGGCGGCTGCTGCTCGATCCGGCCAGCCGCACCTACCGCCGGCTGCCGGCCGTGCCGGCGCCGGCCGTCACGGCGTGCGACTCGCCGGCGCGGGACGTGGCGGCGCTCGACAACCGCAGCATCGACGGCGTGGTGGCCCACGGCTACCGCTTCCGGCTCGCCGAAAGCCAACCGTTCGGCGACCGGGTTGCCGATGACGGCCACGTGCGCTACGTGAGCGACCTGGCCCTGCCCGCGCAGGTCCTGCAACTGCTACCGGATGGAGCGCCCTGCCCGCCCGATTCCGCGGCGGCCGCCAGCATGCCCGGCCACGGCCGGCTGGTGCTCTACGAGGCGATCGTGCCTTCGAGGGGCGACGCCAGCCTGTCGCCGGAGCCGGCG
The DNA here is from genome assembly GCF_037137055.1 of Fulvimonas yonginensis. Taxonomy (NCBI): domain Bacteria; kingdom Pseudomonadati; phylum Pseudomonadota; class Gammaproteobacteria; order Lysobacterales; family Rhodanobacteraceae; genus Fulvimonas; species Fulvimonas yonginensis. The sequence continues at coordinate 70,248 of NZ_JBBBNY010000012.1, read as the reverse complement.
GCACTCGCGCCGATGCTGGAGCGCACCCGCGTCCTCTGGCGCGGGCACCTGCATGCGTTGACCGAGGCGGACCGCGACCGCTTCGCGGTCCCGCCGGACTACCGCCCGGCCGATCCGCCCTGACGCGCCCGGCGGCCCCAGACCACCTGCCGCAGCAGCAGGGCCAGCAGCAGCACCAGGACGCAGGCGCCGTAGCCGAGCAGGGCCGGCAGCACCTGCTGCCAGATCGCGCCGCTGGCGCGACCGAAGGCGCCGACCTGCGGCGGCGGCGCGGCGTCGAAGCCGAGCTTCGCCAGCGCCACCGAGCTGGCCGCCGCGATCAGCAGGGCGGTCCAGTCGAACGCCCGGCGCGCCGCGGTGCGCGGCAGGCTCTTGGGATAGGCGAAATAGGCCCAGCCCAGGATCAGCAGCCAGGGGGCGAGCAGCAGCAGCGCCAGGTAGCTCAGCACGGACGCCTCCTCAGGCCGCGCCGGCGAGCTGGTCGAGCGCCTCGCGCAGGCGGCCCAGCGCCTGGTCGCGCGTGCCGGCGTCGGGGTACTCGGGCGTGCTGCCGATGGCCGCGCCGTCGAGTTCCAGCTGCGCCGCGGTCGATGTGAGCTGCAGCCGGACCGCGGCACCACCGAGCTCCTTCAGCCGTTTCTGCGCCATGCCTGCGGCCTTCGGATCGTCGAAGGCGCGCGAGAGCAGCAGCTCCTCGCCATCGCCCGCGAACAGGCGGAAGCGGAAGCGGCCCTGCTCGTCGCGGAAGCTGGCCAGGCGCGGCGGCTTGTCCCCGCGCGGGCGGGCGGTACGGAAGGCATCGACCGAGGGCGCGTGGCTGCCCAGGCCCACCGCCTCGCGCAGCAGCGCCAGCTTGGGCGTGGCAAGGGCGCGCGCCTTGCGCGCCCCCTCGTGCAGGATGTCCTCGATGTGCGCCGGCTGCGCGATCAGCGCCTCGTAACGTTCGCGCATGGGCGCGATCTGGCCTTCCAGCAGCTCGAACAGCGCCTGCTTGGCCTCGCCCCAGGACAAACCCGCCTCCAGCGCACCGCGGAAGGCGGCGGCATCCGCCGGCGCGGCGAAGGCGCGGTAGAGCGTGTACAGCGAGGAGCTGTCCGGATCCTTCGGCTCGCCGGGCAGGCGCGAGTCGGTGACGATGCGCATCACCGCCTCGCGCAGCGCCTTGGCGCCGCCGGCGAACAGCGGGATGGTGTTGTCGTAGCTCTTGGACATCTTGCGGCCGTCCAGGCCGGGTAGCGTCGCCACCTGCTCCTCGATCTGCACCTCCGGCAGCACGAAGAAGTCGCGACCGTACAGATGATTGAAGCGCTGCGCGATGTCGCGCGCCATCTCCAGATGCTGGATCTGGTCGCGGCCGACTGGCACCTTGTGCGCGTCGAAGGCGAGGATGTCGGCGGCCATCAGCACCGGGTACATGTACAGGCCCGCGGTGACGCCGGCATCCGGGTCCTCGCCCGCCTCGACGTTCTTGTCCACCGCCGCCTTGTAGGCGTGCGCGCGGTTGAGCAGGCCCTTGGCGGTGACGCAGGTGAGCAACCAGCACAGTTCCGGTATCTCCGGGATGTCCGACTGGCGGTAGAAGGTCACGCGCTGCGGATCCAGCCCGCAGGCCAGCCAGCTGGCCGCGATCTCCAGCCGCGAGCGGGCCACGCGCGCCGGGTCGTCCGCCTTGATCAGCGCGTGGTAGTCGGCCATGAAGAAGAACGCGTCCACGTCCTCGCGCCGGCTGGCGGCGATCGCCGGGCGGATCGCGCCGGCGTAGTTGCCGAGGTGGGGAGTACCGGTCGTGGTGATGCCGGTGAGGACACGGGTTCGGTTCATGGCTCGGGGGTTCGACGATGGAAGACGCGGCGGGCGGAGCGGCCGCCGCCGGTGCTCATGATAGGTGCTGGGCCGCCCGCGCCGGCATGCGCCTTTGCCGCAGCCGGCGCGCGCGCTCAACGGATCAGCGTGGACTTGCCAAACAGCGACTCGACCAGGTCCACCGCCAGCTTGGCGGTCTGGTTGCGCTTGTCGTAGGCCGGATTGAGTTCGACGATGTCGAGCGAGGCCAGCCGGCCGGTGTCCGCGATCATCTCCATGCACAGCTGCGCCTCGCGGTAGGTCGGGCCGCCGCGCACGGTGGTGCCCACGCCGGGCGCGATGCTCGGGTCGAGGAAGTCGACGTCGAAGCTGATGTGCAGGTGGGTGTTCTCGTCGACGTCGGCCAGCGCCTCCTCCATCGTGCGCTTCATGCCCACCTCGTCGATGTGGCGCATGTCGTAGACCTCCATGCCGGCCTCGCGCACCAGCCGCTTCTCGCCCTCGTCCACCGAGCGGATGCCGACCTGGCGGAACACGTGCGGCGAAGTGGAGGGCGCGTGGTTGCCGATGCCGGTGAGCTCGGCCGGGCCGTTGCCGCACAGGCAGGCCACCGGCATGCCGTGGATGTTGCCCGACGGGGTTGCCTCGGCGGTGTTGAAATCGGCGTGCGCGTCCAGCCAGAGCACGCGCAACTTCCGGTTCTGGTCGCGGCAATGATCGGCCACGGCAGAGATCGAACCGATCGCCAGCGAGTGGTCGCCGCCGAGCAGGATCGGGACACGCCCCGCCTGCAGCTCCTGGCGCACCGCAGTGTGCACGGCCATGTTCCACACCGCCACCTCGGACAGGTGGCGGTAGCCGTTCTCCGGCGGCAGCCAGGGATTGAGCGGCCCCTGCAGGTTGCCGCGGTCGATCACCTGCAGGCCGCGCGCGCCGAGCCTCTCGCCCAGGCGCGCGACGCGCAGCGCCTCAGGCCCCATCGAGGCGCCGCGATGGCCCGCTCCGATGTCGGTGGGGGCGCCGATCAAGCTCACTGTCCGCGTAGTGTTCATGCCCTGCCTCGTCCGTCCGGTGGGATGCGCGCGCCGATGGCGCGCAGCGCTTGGCTGGTGCCGGCAGCAGGAGTCGAACCCGCGACCTACTGATTACAAATCAGTTGCTCTACCAACTGAGCTATGCCGGCGTGGAGAGGCCAGGGAGTCTAGCAGGCGGGACGCCGATGCGCCGCGTCGCGCGACGGCACCTAGAAGCACAACGTGCTGTGCGAGCCGACCCGGGTCCCGATGCGGCTGCGCCAGTCGAAACGGGCGCCATCGGCCACCACCAGGTCCAGCCAGTACTCGGGCACCTGTTCGGTGCGCTCCTGGATCTGCGCGGCGAAGCCGGCGGCGGCGACCTCGTCGCGGCGCTTGCGCGCGTTGGCCGGGTCCTTGAACAGGCCGAGCGAGATGGCGTTGGGCTGGTCGCCCGAGCTCATCACGAAGTAGTCGCCCACGTGCGCGGCCTCGAGCCGGCGCGCCAGTGCCAGCGCCTGGACGCGACCGCCCGGCGCGGGCAGATAGACCCACCAGCCCCGCGTCTCGTTGGTCTGCTCCTGCCGCGAACGCATGCGCACGCCCGGCCCGGTCAGGGCGGTGCGCGCGTTGCGCAGGTCCTGCGGGGTGTCGAACGGGCCGATCGCCAGGCAACGCATTTCCGGCGCCGCCGGGGGCGTGGACGCGGCAGGGGCCGGCGCACTGGCCACGGCTACCGGGGCGCGGCTGGCCGGCGCGGCGGGTGCGACCGGCTGCTCGGAAAGCAGGTGCAGCTTCGCTACCCCGGGATCGGTGGCGGCGCGGCGCGGGGTGTCGTTCTGGCCCAGTGCCAGCCACGCGCCCACCGCGATGTTGAGCGCGATCAGCAGGACGAACAGCAGGCGCAGGAACATCGGAATCCCCCTTGATCGGGCCCATTCTAGTGAGCAGCCGTGGCGTCCGATTGTGTCTGCGCCCACACCGCCAGGCCGTGCAGCACGCCGTGCTCGACCACCTGCACGGGTACGCCCAGCAAAGGCGCCAGGGCGGCGGCGTCGCCGCCGTCCAGCCGCACCTGCGGCCGATCGCCCAGGCGCGGCGCCATCCGCGCGACGAAGCGCTCGACCAGCGCCGCGGCGGCCTGCCAGCAACCCGAGACCACGGCGTCGGAGGTGTTGTCGGCGGCATCCACCAGCACGCCGTCGTTGCGCGGACGCACCTGCGCGGTGGCGCCGAGCAGTGCCTGCTGCATCAGCCGCGGGCCGGGCGCGATCAGGCCGCCCAGATGCTGTCCGCTGGCGGTCAGCGCATCCAGCGTGAGCGCGGTGCCGACGCCGACCAGCACACAGTCGCCCGCGCCGGCCGCGTGTGCGGCGACCATCGCCAGGAAGCGGTCCACGCCCAGCCGCCCCGGCTCCGGATAGGCGCTGCGTATGCCGCAGGCCGCGGCGGGCGTGCGCAGCCAGCCGACCTCGCGGCCGAACCGCGCACGCACCTGCGCAGCGACCGCCTGTTCGCGGGCCGCGTCCACCACCGACGCCCCCAGCACGACGGCCGGCTGGGCCAGTGCCTGCCAGGCCGGGCCGAGCAGAGCCAGGTCCTCGCTCCACGCCACGGCGCCCTGGGCGAGCCAGCGCCCGCCCTCCTCCAGTGCCCACTTCAGGCGCGTGTTGCCCAGGTCCAGCAGCAGCCTCATGCGCGACGCACCGTGACCTCGGCGCTGTCCACCGTGCGCAGCTCGCCGTCGGCGAGGCGCACCCTGAGGGCGCCGCGGGCGTCCACGCCGGCGCCGATGCCCTCGAAGTGACCTTGCGCGCCGCTGAGCTTGAGCGCGCGTCCGGCGAGCAGGTCGTAGCGGGCGTAATCCTCGGCGAAACAGGCGAACCCGTGCCGCTCGAACGCGCGCAGGCCTTCCACCAGCGCGCCGATCAGCCGGCCCGCCACCAGGTTGCGGTCGGGCAACCGCTCGCCGGCCAGGGTCGCCAGGTCGCAGGCCGGCTGGCCCGCCTGGGCGCGCAGCGTGTCGGTGAGGCGCAGGTTGAGGCCGATGCCGATCACCGCCGCGCAGGGGCCCTGGTACTCCCCGCTCAGCTCGACCAGCACGCCGGCGAGCTTGCCCTGGGCGGCGAGCACGTCGTTCGGCCACTTCAGGCCGGCGCCCTCGATGCCCAGCGATTCCACCGCGCGCAGCACCATCGTGCCTACCGCCAGGGACAGGCCGGACAGCGCGGCGAAACCGCGGTCGAAGCGCTTCAGGCAGGACAGGTAGAGGTTGAGCCCGGGCGGTGACAGCCAGCTGCGCCCGCGCCGGCCGCGGCCGGCGGTCTGCGTCTCGGCCAGCACCACGCTGAAGTCGGCGGCCTCGTCCAGGCGGCGTTGCAGCTCGCTGGAGGTGGAGTCCAGCTCCCAGTGCACCTCCAGCGCGCCCAGCCGGGAGGCGCATCCGCGCGGCAGACCGGCGCGGATGCGCGCCGCGTCCAGCAGTTGCACCGGCCAGGGCAGGCGGTAACCGGCCGCGCCACGGGCCTCGACCGGCACGCCGCGCGCGCGCAGCAGCTCGACCTGCTTCCAGATCGCCGCCCGGGTGACCCCCGCGCGCTCGGCGAGCTGGGCGCCGGAGACCGCCTCGCCCGAAGCCAGCGCCGCCAGCAGCTGCCGTGCCTGCATCAGGGCCCGGCCCCGGGGCCGGGCCCCGCGCAAGGAAGGAAAGAGGTAGTGCGCATCCGGGCGATTCTAGCGGCTCGCGCCCGCCATCCGGCCCCCGCGCGGACACTGGCAAGCGCCCCGGGTTTCTGCCACGATCCGGCACTTGGGCGGTGGATCAAGGGGTTTGGTCGCCATGGGACTGAAGCGTTGCCTGTTCGGATGCCTGCTCGCGCTGGCCTGCGCGGGTACGGCTGCGGCCATGGACGCGACCACGCAGGACCCGACCAGCCGGCACGCCACCATCGACAGCGGCAGCCACGACGGCGGCGGCAGCGACACCGGCAGCACCGGCCGCGACTGCGTCCTTCCCGCCACGGGCGGCGATGCATCCGATACCGACGCCGGCGGCGACGGTGGTTCCGCCCCGCACCCGCACGCCAGCCACCGCAGCAGCCTGGGCTGGCAGTCGCTGCTGCCCGGCTCGATCCAGTAACGGCACCCGCCTCGCGCGGCGCGAAGCCGGACGGACTCAGCTCGCCGGCAGGTTCACGCTGAAACGCGCGCCGCCGAGTTCGGGCGAACGATCGACCGTCAGCTCGCCACGGTAGGCCTTGACGATGTCCTGCACGATCGACAGGCCGATGCCGTGGCCTTGCACGCGCTCGTCGCCGCGCACGCCGCGCTGCAGCACCTTCTCGATCTGGTCGTCGGCGATGCCGGGGCCGTCGTCCTCCACGCTCAGCCACAGGCCGGGGCGCTGGCGGCCCGGCTGGGGTTCCACCTTCACCACCAGCAGCACGCGGTGGGACGCCCACTTGAAGGCGTTCTCCAGCAGGTTGCCCATCAGCTCCAGCAGGTCGCCCTGTTCGCCATAGAACGCCGCACCCTCCTCCATCTCGAACTCGCACAACACGTTCTTGGCGGCGTAGACCTTCTCCAGGCTGCGCACCAGATCTTCCGCGTGGCCGGCCACCGGCACCGCGCTGGCAAAGGTCTGCCGCCCGGAGGTGGCGGCGCGGGCGAGCTGGTAGGCAACCAGCTCGTCCATGCGACGTACCTGGTCCAGCACGTCCGCGCGCAGGGCGGGGGCTTCGCTGGCCGACTCCAGCCGCGAGCGGATCACCGCGAGCGGCGTCTTCAGGCTGTGCGCGAGGTCGGCCAGGGTGTTGCGCGTGCGCGTGCGCTGTTCGCGCTCCGAATCGATGAAGGCGTTGATACGGTCGGTCAGCGGGATCAGCTCCAGCGGGTACTGGCTGTCCAGGTGATCGCTCTTGCCGCGCTCCACCCGCGCCATGTCGGTGGCCACCTTGCGCAGCGGCGTCAGGCTCCAGCGCAAGAGCAGCAACTGCAGCGCGATCAGCATCACGCCCAGGATCGACAGCATGCCGACCAGAGTGCGCCGGTACACCGCGTTCTCGCCTTCGAACTGGTTCTCCGACTGGGCGACCATGAAGGTGAGCCGCAGCGGCTTCTTGTCCGGCACGTCCCAGGCGACGCCGAAGGCGTAGTAGTAGAGCCGGCCCATGCGCGTCTCGACCGGTCCGACGAAGCGGTTCTCGCCCGGCGCGAGCGGCTTCAGGAAGCTGAAGTCGCGCCCGATCGCCGAGGAGGACTCCCAGCGGAAGCCCTTGTCGCCCAGCACCACGGCATACAGCCCGGAGCCGGGCTGGGAGAAGCTGGGATCCGGCGGCGCGTCGGGCGGCAGCAGCTTGCCGTAGCGCGAGACCTCGGTGCCGGCGAGGTAGGCGATGACGTAGTTCTGCAGCCGATCATGCAGGTTGTTGAGCGCGCTCTCGTGGTTGGCGCGCGAAAGCGTCAGGCCGACCAGCCCGAGGAAGCCGGCCAGCACCAGGCCGGTGGCGATCGCCGCGCGCGCCGCCAGCGAGTAGGGGCGGGGGGCGAACACGGATCAGCGCCCGCCCACGGCCCGCGACCGGTGCGGCGCACGCGTACCCGGAGCCCGCCGACTCGACACCATGACGCGCGGTCTCAGTCGTCGTCGCCGTCGCTGCGGGGAATGGCGAACCGGTAGCCGCGGCCGCGCACCGTCTCGATCGGCTTGAGCGTGCTCTCGGGGTCGAGCTTGCGGCGCAGGCGCCCGATGAAAACCTCCAGCACGTTCGAGTCGCGATCGAAGTCCTGCTGGTAGATGTGCTCGGTGAGGTCGGCCTTGGAGACCAGCTCGCCGGCGTGCAGCATCAGGTACTCCAGCACCTTGTACTCGTAGCTGGTGAGATCGACCGGCTTGCCTTCCACCGACACCGTCTGCGCGGTGGTATCCAGCTTGATCGGTCCGCAGGCCAGCACCGGCTTGGACCAGCCGCTGGCACGACGGACCAGCGCGTTGATGCGCGCCAGCAGTTCCTCCACGTGGAAGGGCTTGACCAGGTAGTCGTCGGCGCCGTGCTTGAGGCCCTCGACCTTGTCCTGCCACGAACCGCGCGCGGTGAGGATCAGGATCGGATAGCGCTGGCCGGCCTCGCGCAGCGCCTTGACCAGGTCCATGCCCGACATCTTGGGCAGGCCCAGGTCGATGATCGCCAGGTCGAAAGGCACCTCGCGGCCGAGGTAGATGCCCTCCTCGCCGTCCTGCGCGGCATCGACGGCGAAGCCGTCGCGCTTCAGGCGTGCGGCGAGGGTCTCGCGCAAGGGCGCTTCGTCCTCCACCAGTAGGATGCGCATCAGTGTTTCTCCTTGTTGCCTGCGCCGTTGCCGGCCGGGTTCTTGCCCGGGCCCGTCGCGGGGGCCTCGGACGAAATCGAGACGGTCCGCACGTGCCCGTCCGGCGTGAGCACCTTGATCCGGTACTCCATGCGGCGGCCGAACCGGCGCGGATCGGCCGACAATATCTTACCGCCGGTGTCCTGCTGCACCTTGGCTACCGCCTCCTCCAGCGTCATCGGCGCCCTGGCCTGCGGGGAGGCATGCGCAAGGAGCGGCAACAGCAGGGCCGGCAGGCAGGCGAGCAGGCGTCGGGAAAACGTCGTGGGCAAGGCGGCGACTCGCATCCAAATGGTTACCAGCCTAGGCAAACGGGCCTGAACGATGGCCGGATGGACACCGCTGCCCTGCCTGTCCCCGCTTCGAGCCGTGGGGCCTGGCCGAGCGGGCGGCGCTCATGCCGCGTCCCGGCGACCGCTGGCGGCCCGCTCGAGCAGGCTCCACCCCGCACCCGGCAGGTGCGCACCCTCGCTCAGCATGCGCCGGAAGCTGCGCGCGCCGGGTTCGCCCTGGTACAGCCCCAGCAGGTGCCGGCTGATGTGCTTGAGCGCCGTGCCGCGCTTGAGTTCCGCCTCCACGTAGGGACGCAGGTGCCCGAGCACCGTCTCGCGCGAGGGCATCGGCGTGCCGTACAGCGCCGCCTCCAGCTGCGCCAGCAGGTAGGGATCGTGGTAGGCCGCGCGGCCCAGCATCACCCCGTCGACCTGCGTCAGGTGCGCCTGTACCGCCGCCACCGAGGTGATGCCGCCGTTGATGACCACAATCAGCCCCGGGAATTCGCGCTTGAGGCGGTAGACCCGCTCGTAGTCCAGCGGCGGGATCTCGCGGTTCTCCTTCGGGCTCAGGCCCTGCAGCCAGGCCTTGCGCGCGTGCACCACCAGCACCTCGACGCCCGCCTCCAGCACGGTCTCGGTGAAGCGCTGCAGGTCGGCGTACGCGTCCTGGTCGTCCACGCCGATGCGGCACTTGACCGTCACCGGCACGTCCACCACCGCGCGCATCGCCCGCACGCAGTCGCCGACGAGCGCCGGCTCGCGCATCAGGCAGGCGCCGAACCGGCCGGACTGCACGCGGTCGGACGGACACCCCACGTTGAGGTTGACCTCGTCGTAGCCGGCCTGCGCGCCCAGCCGCGCCGCGTGCGCCAGCTCGGCCGGATCGCTGCCGCCCAGCTGCAGCGCCACCGGATGCTCCTGCTGGCTGTGCTCGAGCAGGCGCAGCTGCCCGCCGCGCACCAGCGCCGCGCTGGTCACCATCTCGGTATACAGGCGCGCGTGCGGCGACAGCAGGCGGTGGAAGTAGCGGCAGTGCCGGTCCGTCCAGTCCATCATCGGGGCGACGCACAGGCGGAAATCGGCGGGGGCGAGGGTCGCGCTCATGGGCGCATTGTACGTGGCGTGACCGCGCCGGCGGGCATCGCCGGCCCGGATGGCTTACCCTATGCGACCCGCGCCCGCCCGGCGTCCACCCTTGCGCGGACCCGCTGCCGGCCCCGTCACGGCGCACTCCCCGAACATCCGAGACAGAAACACCATGGTGGCCCTTGCGACCGAGCACGTGATCGACGTGCGGCACTGGAACGACACGCTCTTCAGCTTCCGCGCCACGCGCGATCCCGGCTTCCGCTTCGAGAGCGGACAGTTCGTGATGATCGGCCTGGAGGTGGACGGCCGCCCGCTGATGCGCGCCTACTCCATCGCCAGCGCCAACTGGGAGGAGCACCTGGAGTTCTTCTCGATCAAGGTGCCCAACGGCCCGCTCACCTCGCGCCTGCAGCACCTCAAGCCCGGCGACCCGCTGGTGGTCAGCCGCAAGCCTACCGGCACGCTGGTGCTGGACGACCTCAAGCCCGGCAGGCACCTGTACCTGCTCGGCACCGGCACCGGCCTGGCGCCGTTCATGAGCATCATCCGCGACCCGGCCACCTACGAACGCTACGAGAAGATCGTGCTGGCCCACGGCGTGCGCCACGTCAGCGACCTGGCCTACGCCGACTACCTGGAGAACGAGCTGCCGCAGCACGAGTATCTCGGCGAGCTGGTACGCGAGAAGCTGATCTACTACCCCACCGTCACCCGCGAGCCGTTCCGCAACCGCGGGCGCATCACCGACGCCATCGTCGACGGCGTGATGAGCGAGGTGACCGGCCTGCCGCCGCTCAGCCCCGCCACCGACCGCGTCATGCTGTGCGGCAGCCCGGCGATGCTGGACGACCTGTGCGCACTGCTGGACGGCCGCGGCTTCCAGGCTTCGCCGCGCACGCGCGAGCCGGGCGACTACGTGATCGAGCGGGCGTTCGTCGAGAAGTAGCCGCACCACCGGCGCGGCCGCCCTTCGACAGCCCGTCCACACCACCGCCGCTAGCCTTCGTACGGTCCGGCGGCGGCGGCACCGCGGCGCCGCCCTCGCGCCCCGGAGACCCGTGTGGAGCCCCGTGTCCCACCCCAGACAGCCATGCATCGTGGCAGCGTGGTCCTTGGCGTCGGCCGCGACGCCGCGCACTCGACCCACGAAGCGGCCGCGCACGCGGCCATCGCGCGCCAGCTGGCGGAGCTGCTCGGCTACGACTTCGCGGGTGCCTTCGTGCCCGGCCAGGCGTACCCTGGCCACCTGTACTTCGTGCCCGGCGACGTGCTGATCGGCCTGGATGCGGCGGCCGCCTGCGGCATCCGCAGCGCGGACGACCTGTTCGGCGGTGTCGTGCCCGAGCGCGTCGTCGCGTCCAAAGCGATCACTCACCCGCTGGTCGATGGCGCCTCGCGCGTACCGGACGGCTGGTCGGACACGTTCGCCGAACGGGTGCGCCCGGTGGTACTGCCCGGCTTCAGCGCCTTCGCCGCCGACGACGCGCGCCGCGCCGGCCGCGCCCTGCTCGCGCTCGGCCACGTGCGCATCAAGCCTGCGCACGGCAACGCCGGGCGCGGCCAGCGCGTGGTCGCCAGCGCCGCGGACCTCGACGACGTGATCGCCGAGTGCGACCCGCCAACGCTGGCCCGCGACGGCCTGGTGCTGGAAACGGACCTGGTCGACCTGACCACCTGGAGCGTAGGGCAGGTGCGCGTGGACAACCACACCATCGCCTACTACGGCACCCAGTGGCTGACCCGCGACAACACCGGCGAGGTGGCCTACGGAGGTTCCGGCCTGCGCGTGCACCGCGGCGGCTTCGATGCGCTGCTGCGCGAGCCGCTGCCCGAGCGTGTGCGCGAGGCGGTGGCGCAGGCGCAGCTATACGACACGGCGGCGCGGCAGTGCTTTCCGCGGATGTTCGCCTCGCGCCGCAACTACGACGTGGTGCAGGGCCTGGACCATCGCGGCCAGCCGCACGCCGGCGTGCTCGAGTCATCCTGGCGCGTCGGCGGCGCCAGCGGGGCGGAGGCGGTTGCGCTGCTGCGCTTCCGCGACGAACCCGGGCGTCGTTGGCTGGGCGTGCGCACGGAGGAGCTTTACGGTGCCGGGGTCCAAGCACCGGCCGGCGCTCACGTGCTGTTCCACGGCATGGACCCGGTCGCGGGGCCGCTCCTCAAGTACACCGTGGTGGAGGACGATGACGACACGTAGCGAACCAACCGACATCGCCGTGGACGGCACACGCCTGGCCGGCACCGTGCTCGCTCCCGGCTCGACCATCCCCGGCGTGCTGTTCGTGCACGGCTGGGGCGGCTCGCAGGAACGCGACCTGAATCGCGCCCAGCAGTTGGCCGCCCTCGGCTGCATCTGCCTGACCTTCGACATGCGCGGCCACGTGCGTACCGAGGCATTGCGCCAGACGGTGACCCGCGAACAAAACCTCGCCGACGTGGTGGCCGCCTACGACCACCTGCTCACCCAGCCGCACGTCGACCCGAACGCGATCCTGGTGGTCGGTGCCAGCTACGGCGGCTACCTCGCGGCCATCCTCACCTCGCTGCGCCCGGTGAAGTGGCTCGCGCTGCGCGTGCCGGCGCTGTACAAGGACGAGGCGTGGAACCATCCCAAGCGCTCCCTGTCCCGCAAGGAGCTGGACGCGTACCGCAGCCGCGTGCTGGCGCCGGACGACAACCGTGCCCTGCGCGCCTGCCGCGATTTCACCGGCGACGTGCTGATCGTGGAGTCGGGCCACGATCACCTGGTCCCGCCCCCGGCGATCGTGAGCTACCGCAATGCCTTCCAGCGCACCCACTCGCTGACCTACCGGGTCATCGACGAGGCCGACCACGCGCTTTCCAGCCCGGACTGCCAACGCGCCTACACCTCCGTGCTGCTGGCATGGACCACCGAAATGGTGTTCGGCGCCCGTGCCGGTGGCGTATCGCGCCTGGCGGGCGCCTACCGCCCCGTTCCACGCAGCGACGCCGTCACCTAGGGCCGGCGACATCCCCCGCGCGGTGCCCTTGCGGCGTCGGAACCCCGCCGCCGTCACCGACGAGCCGGGCGCACCGTCGAAACAGGCAACCGTATACGATTTGATGACGCGGCTTCTCAAAAAAATCACTTTTGCTGCTGATAGAGTGACCGAGCTCACTCAGCGAGCAATCCGACAAGGGGATACGGCTATGATCAAATTCATGCCTCGCCGCGCCATCTGGGCCGGTCTGGTCGTCATGGGCATATCGACCGCTGCCGTGGCCGCCCAGCCGCCGGGCACCGGCCTGGGTCAGGCATGGCCGAACGCACAGGATGTGAGCTCGAGCCCGCACTGGCACGTGTACGTATTCACCCAGGGCGGCATCCGGTACGTCCAGGTCAACGACCTCAACGGCCACGTGCGTGGCGCCTTCGCCACCGCCAACGGCCAGTTCCTGGTCCTCCCGATGGGTCGCGACGCCCAGCGCATGGCCACGCCACAACAGTCGCCCAGGCTGTCCCGTACCGTGGTGCCGCTCGCTTCCTACGGCGAGACCATCTACAGGGACAGCTCGATCCAGCTCAGTGCGGTGCCGCTCAGCGACGGTACGATGATGTTCACGGCTACCCAGACGGCGACCACGACCCAATCGGCGACGGGTGACTGTGGAACCAATCCGATGGAATGTGGCGCCCATTCGAACTAGTAAAAAAAACCGCCTCACCGGCGGTTTTTTTTGCCCAAGGGTTAGCTGATCTCAGGATCGGTCAAGACGATGCTGATGCGCCGTCCATCACCCAACGATCGGATTCGAACCCTGCCGCCAAAGACCATTGCACGGTCTTTGATGGCGCCCAGACCCAGACCGCTTGCACCAAGCGCCGATTGCAGGCCGTCCCAACGGATGCGACTCAGACGCTCATAGTCGACCCGGCTGTCCACGCACAGCAGGGCCCAGCGACGTCCGGCAAACGACATGCCGCGCAGACGCACAGAGATGTGACTGATGTTCCGCTCCGAGCACGCCATCGCAATGGCCTCACAGGCCAGCCTGTAGAGCGTCAGCTGGATGCTGGTGGCAAGTTCGTCCACTTTAGGGCCGATGTGGCACCAGTAGGTGATCCCCGCTTCGTCGAGCGCACGCGGCATCGAGCCTTCGCGCAACGCCGCCGGCAAACCGCGCTCACGCCATGCCAGGGGATATAGCGAATCTGCCAACCGGTACATCTGATGCTGGGTCAGGGCAGCCTGGCGGTAGTAGATACGTTCATCGGCTCCTGGCAGGAATCCCCGCAGTCGCCCAAGCAGTTGCGTGTAGGAGGTCTGGAAGGCATCGCTAATCTGCTCTACCAGATACGACGTCTGCCGCAGCTGCATTTCGCCCAGATAGACGTTTCGCTGAGCGACGGCCAGAGCCAGGCGGGCATCCGCCCTTTCCCGCTCCTCCCGTTCGCGAAGCGACGCGATCCTGCCCCCGAGCATGAGCGTCGTAGTGATGGCAAAGGCAACGAAGACCTGGGCCTGCAGGGTCGTGCTATCAAGAAGGGCAGGCATTGCCAACACAACGGCGATACTGGCGGCTGTGCCGCCAACTGCAGCCCCGCGCCATCCATGCCGGAGTGCAAGCCAAGCGACCGGTAAAAACATGGCGATGTGTGCTTCTTGGCCCCCAGGTCCAGGCAGACCGGAAGCCAGCCACACCAGCAGTGATAGCGACGGCACCAGGAGACATACGGTCTCCAGAGCGAGACTGCTCTCGGAGAACCGTCTCCAAAGGTGACGCACCCCGTAGGTAAGAAGCTCCTCGCGCACCAGCAGCACCAACGGGACCACCGCCAAGGTTCCGATGTAGTTGCCTATGAAGTAGGCGCCCGCGATCACCCGGTAAGGTGGCAGGGGACTGATGTTGGGGCCGCGCGCCAAAGAGAGATTCACGACGTTAACCGCCGCCCAAATCACCGAAGCCGCAAAGATGCACAGCAGGAGCACGTTGATATTGGGCGTGGCCTTGCCCGAAAAGAGCTGATGCCTTTCTCGACACCATCGGAAGAGCGGCATCGAGAAAAGCATCGGCGGCACCATGAGGAAGGCGCTCCACATCCAGCCGAACTGGTTCCAACAGTCGATCGCGGAGAACACCAGCGGCACGGCTTCGCCCACCAGGAGCGCACCCCAGTACCGATAGGGCACCAGCAGCAGCGCACAGAACCGGAGCCCCGCCAGCGGGAACCAGTGGGAGAACGTCATGTGACGCATCAGGGCGTACAAGAGCGCGTAGGCGAGAGCGACAGCCAGTTGCCGCACCCACATGTTTGCCTCAATCCTTTTCAGCATCACTACCCCCCTTGGCCCAAACCGAGTCGCCCCGACTCGGCGATGCTCGCGCGCACCTAATTCCTGTAACGACACAACGACACGAGTGAAATGGAAGTGAAACGACTTGGCCTGCAGGCCCCCCGCCTGCTGGGCGCATCCTAGCGCACCTCGGTCACGCGGAACGGTGCAGATCGCACGATTGCGATGTACAGCACGTTGACAGCGCGACCGCCGGCAATCCGACGCCACACCTTGCCCATGCAAGAGCGGTGCCCCAGATTGGGGGGCCCGGCGGAGACTGCACCATGGATATCGCGCTCTACCTACTTGCCGCCTTGCTTATCCTCGGCGGCCTCGCTGGCACGGTGCTGCCGATCCTGCCCGGCATCCCGATGATCTTCGGCGGCATCTGGCTGGTCGCCGCCGTGGACGGCTACCGGCACCTGGGGACCGGCTGGCTGCTCGCGATCGGCGCGCTGGGCCTGCTCGGAGTGGCGGTGGACTTCGTCGCCGGGACGCTGGGCGCCAAGCGCGTCGGCGCCAGTCCACGCGCGCTGTGGGGCGCGACCATCGGCACCGTGATCGGCATGTTCCTGGGCGTGCCCGGCCTGATCCTGGGCCCCTTCGTCGGGGCGTTGCTGGGCGAGCTTTCGGCCGGCACCAGCGTGCTGCGCTCGGCCCACGTCGGCGCCGGCACCTGGATCGGTCTGCTCGCCGGCACGCTGGTGAAGCTGGTGATCTCGTTCCTGATGGTCGGCCTGTTCGGACTGGCCATGCTGCTCTAGCAGAGGACCTCCGGCACAGGCGGCCGCGGCCGTGCCAGCCTACGCTGCCCGGACCACCAAGGAGGATGCCCGCCATGCCCAAGCCCCTCGCCCTCGCCCTGGCCGCCGCGCTGGTCGCCGCCGCCCCGGCCCATGCCCAGACCACGCAGGCAGGCTGGGTCGAACGCAGCAATGCCGACGCCAAGGTGCTGCTGGACGCGATCGCCCGCTTCAGCCCGGAGTTCGCCACCCAGGTCGGCCTGCCCGAGTACGACACCAAGGTGGCCGATCTCAAGCCGGACGTGGACAAGCGCTCCCGCGCCGCGCTGGTGGAGGCGCGCGGCAAGCTCGTACGCATGCTCTCGACCGAGCGTGACCCGAACGTGCGCGAGGACCTGCAGATCATGGTCCACACGGCGGACGAGCAGATCGAGGGCATCGACCTCAACGACAAGTACCTGCTGCCCTACACCGACGTGGGCTCGCTGATCTTCAGCGGCGAATTCGCCCTGCTCAAGGACGACGTCGACGCGAAGCGCCGCCCCAATGCGCTCGCGCGCCTGCAGTGCTACGTCGGCATGGCCCCCGGCTGCACCCCGATCGTCGCGGACGCCAAGGCGCAGACGACGGCCAAGTTGGGCGACAAGGCCCTGCTCGGCCCGTACCGGGGCGAGGTGGAGCAGAAGCTCGCCAACACGCAGCGCTACGCCGCGGGGATCCGCCAGCTGTTCGCCAAGTACAAGCTCGATACGCCCGAGGCGAAGGCCGCGTTGGACGCGCTCGACGCGCAGCTGAAGGACTACGACGCCTGGGTGCGCCGCACCGTGCTGCCGCGGGCACGCGCGGATTTCCGCCTGCCCGAGCCGCTGTACGCCTACAACCTCAAGCAGGTGGGCATCGACATCCCGCCCGAGCAGCTGATGAAGCAGGCCGAGCTCGAGTTCATGGAGCTGCGCGGCATGATGCAGGCGATGGCGCCTGCGGTGGCCAGGGCCGAAGGCATCAAGGCCACCGATTACCGCCAGGTGTGGCAGGCGCTGAAGCAGCAGCAGCTGTCCCGGGGCGAGGTCGAGCCCTGGTACCACCAGGTGCTGGGCCACATCGAGGACACCATCCGCCGCGAGGGCATCGTCACCCTGCCCAAGCGCCAGATGCAGATGCGCCTGGCCTCCGAGGCCGAGGCGGCGCAGGTGCCCGCACCGCACATGGACCCGCCACCGTTCCTCAACAACCACGGCGAGCGCGGCACCTTCGTGCTGACCATGGGCAACCCGGGCAACGGCCAGGACAAGAGCCAGTCCTACGACGACTTCACCTTCAAGGCGGCCGCCTGGACGCTGACCGCGCACGAGGGCCGGCCCGGGCACGAACTGCAGTTCGCGGCGATGGTCGAACGCGGCGTGTCGCTGGCACGCAGCCTGTTCGCGTTCAACAGTGTCAACGTGGAGGGCTGGGCGCTGTACGCCGAGTCGGAAATGCTGCCGTACGAACCGCCGGCCGGGCAGTTCGCCGCGCTGCAGGCACGCCTGATGCGCGCCGCACGCGCCTACCTCGACCCGATGCTCAACCTGGGCCTGATCAGCCGCGAGCGCGCGCACGACGTGCTGACGCACGAGGTGGGCCTGTCCGAGGCCATGGCGCGGCAGGAGCTGGACCGCTACACCTTCGACAGCCCCGGCCAGGCCACCGCCTACTTCTACGGCTACCTGCGCCTGCAGCAGCTGCGGCTGGAGACCGAGCTGGCCCTGGGCGACCGGTTCGACCGCAAGGCCTTCAACGACTTCGTGATCGGCCAGGGCTTGCTGCCGCCGGCGCAGCTGGCCGAGGCGGTGCGCACGCAGTTCATCCCGCAACAGCGCAGGCGTTGACCCTCCGGCGCCGCACCCGAGCGGCGCGGCGCCGAGCGGTTTTCGTCGCCGCGGCGGCGCGCGCCAGCCACGACACAAGCTGCGCCACTTCGGTGTGGATCGACCGAGGCACCCGCACGTAGCTCCGGCTCGGCGCCGCGCCGGGTTTGGCCACCATGCGGTGGGGGCCTGCCTGCGCCAGCAGTTCGGGCTGATCGGCCGGGGCCAGTTCCAGCACCAGCCCATCGACCGATAGCCAGGCGCAAGGCTTCTCCCCGAAATAGGCCATCAACCCGCCGAACATCGGCCGGAAACGGAGCTCCAGCGGCTCGCCCGGCAGGCCGGCCGCGCCCTCGAGCTCGCGTCACAGTGCGAACGTCTCGGCGCGGGTCACGCCTGCCCGTCCGGAATCACGTACAGCAGCACGGCCAGGTAGTGCAGCACGCTGCCGGCCAGCACGAAGCCGTGCCATACCGCGTGATGGAACGGCAACCGCCGGCACAGGTAGAACGGCACGCCCAGCGTGTAGGTGGCGCCGCCGGCGATCAGCAGCGCCAGGCCGCCGGACGCCAGGTGCGCCCGCAGCGGCTCGAAGGCCGCCAGCGCCACCCAGCCCATCGCCACGTAGATGGTCACCGCCGGCGCGCGCGAGCGCACCCGGCGCAGCAGGCCCAGCTCCAGTGCGCTGCCGGCGAGGGCCAGTGCCCAGATGGTGCCGAACAGTCCCCAGCCCCACGCGCCCGGCAGCACGATCAGCGTGAACGGGGTATAGGTGCCGGCGATCAGCAGGAAGATCGCGATGTGGTCGAGCGTGCGCAGCACCCGCCGCGGCAGCGCCCCGGGGATGGCGTGGTAAAGCGTGGAGGCGGTGTACAGCAGGATCAGCGTGGTGCCGAACACGGCGCTGGCCACCACGGCGCGCGCATCGCCCCGCGAGGCCGCGACCGCGACCAGCGTCGCCAGCCCGGCGATGCTGAGCACGATGCCGACCGCGTGGATCAGCGTGCTGGCGAGGTCGTCGCCGGAGCGGTAACGCGGCGGAATGAGGCCGGAAGGCGCGGGCATGGCGGGAGCTCCTGGACGGTCGGCCGGAGAAGCACCCTACCATACCCGCGCGTACTGGTTTCGCGATGGACGTCCAGACGCCCGTTCACTGCTCGATGATGAAGGCACCGAAGGACACGCCCAGGTTCCAGCCCTCGCCCTTGCCGCTGAGGGCCAGGCCCACGTTGCCCTTGGTCAGCGCCTGCGCACCGGCCGACTTCACCGCACCCGCATGCGCTTCGGCATTGGCGTAGTGGCCGAGCACCTCGTGGATGTCGTACACGCCGGTGAACTTGCCGATGCCGTTGTCGATCCGGGTCTTGCCGAAGGTCAGGCCGCCGCCCTTGGCGCGCAGCTTCACGTGCATGCTCTGGCCGTTGCTGCAATGGACCGTACCGCTGCCGCTGGCGGTCTTGTAGAACACCGACCAGCCGGACAGCGAGAAGGTCATCTTGCAGGAGATCTCGCCGGCCCGCGCCGCGCCCGGCGCCATCGCCAGCCCGCCGAGCAGCAGCGCCACGGCACCCATGTAGTTCCAGGTCTTCATGACTTCCCTCCACGGCCCCCGTGGCCGCGCGCGCCGATTGTGCGGCAAGAAGCGCCGCGGGTGGGAGCCGGCGCGCGCTTGCGTGGCTGGGGCGGTCAGGCCTAGGCTGGAGCCGCGCCGGCCCGATTCCCTCTGCGCCTGCAGCGGGCCCGCGCCACATCGCAAGCACCGTCAGGAGGATCGCTCATGTCGTCCGCAGCCCTGGCTTCATCCCGTGCCCACGCCCACGCGGTTCACCCCGACCGCGTCCGCATCGCCGCCCTGAGCGCGGCCATCGCCGTCAACCTCACCGTGTTCCTGGCCGCCACGCGGCCGCTGCCACCGATGCCCATGCCGCGTCTGGTCGCCACCGCGCCCATCACGGCGCGCTTCGTGCCGCCCGAGGCACAGCCCCTGCCGCCGCCTCCGCCACCGGCGGTCACGCCGCTGCCCCGGCACAGCCAGGCGGTACCGACGCCGACGCCGGCCCGGGTCGAGCGCCCGAGCGACGAGGGCCGCGAGGCGGCGCCACCGGTGCAGGTCCCCACACCGACGCTCGTCCCGGACGCGACGCCGGTCACGTCAGTCGTTTCGCCGGTCCCGGTCGAGGCCAGCCTCGCCTATCGCACCGCGCCGCTGCGCTTCCCGCCGGAGGCGGTCCGCCGGCACATGCACGGCACCGTGTTGCTGCGCGTGCTGGTCGACGAGCAAGGCCGGCCGGTCGAGGCGGTCGTCGAGCGAAGCAGCGGCTACGGCCTGCTCGATCGCAGCGCCCGCGAACAGGTCCTCGCCGGCTGGCGCTTCCAGCCCGCCAGCGTGGGCGGCCACGCGGTACGCGCCTGGGCGCGCATCCCGGTCAGCTTCGAACTGCAGAAGCTGTAGCGAGCCCGCCAGCATCGCCCGGCGACGGGTTACGAGTGCTTAACGGCGCCCATGCTCCACTGGGCGCCGTTCTTCGTACGGGTTCATGCATGGCCAATCACCGGCAAAGCCTGAAGGTGCTGCGGCGTATCGCGCTGGCGCACTGCCGCGGCGAGCATCCCGACCTGGCCACCCTCGCGCGGGAACTGGGCAGCGCCGTGCGCAGCCATGCCGACGGGCTCGGCGCGCTGGCCGCACGCGTGCGTGCCGGTTCCGCGACGCCGCTGATCCGTGCGCTGCGCACCGGCAGCGCGAGCGGCCTGCAACTGCTGCTGATCGCCTGGCCGGCGAACCATGCCTCCGCGCTGCACGATCACGGTGCCTGCTGGGGGCTGGAGATTCCTCTGCACGGAGCGCTGGAGATCGACACCTGGCGCCGGCCCCCCGACGGTGGCGCGCCACAGGCGCAAGGACGCCACTGGCTCGGCCCGGGCGACGCCCTGTGGTTCGACGCGAACGAGGCACGGATGCACCGCTGCCGCAACCTGTCGCGTCGCGAGGTGGCGCTCAGCCTGCACCTGTTCGGTGGCGCGCCGACGAGCCTGGCCTATGCCCCGTCCGCGGCGGCACCGCGGCGCGTGCCGCCGCGTCAGCTGGTGGCCGGGCCGCTGCAGGGCTGAGTACCGGGGAGCTGCCATGATCCGTCGCATCGCCATCATCGGCGGTGGCGCCGCCGCCGTCGCCCTGCTCAGCGAACTGGTCGAGCGCGCCAGCGCACCGCTGCACCTGGACTGGTACACCGGGGGCGCCGAGCGCCTCGGACGCGGCGTTGCCTACGGCACGTCCTCGCCGCGCCACCTGCTCAACGTGCGCGCCGCCACCATGGGCATGTTCTCGCGCCGGCCGCGGGGTTTCCTCGACTTCGCGCAGCAACGCAACCCGCAGGTGACCGGCACGGACTTCCTGCCCCGCTCGCTGTACGGCGACTACCTCGAGCACGAAGCCGCGCAGGCGCTGGCGCGCTCGCGCGAGCGCGGCGTCGACGTGCACGTGGTGCCGTTCGTCGCCGACGCCGTGGTGCCCGAGCCCGACGGCGTCACTGTGCTGCAGGGGGAGCGGGTCACCCGCTTCGATGCCGCCGTGCTCGCGCTCGGTGCCCTGCCGGTGCGCCCGCTGCCGGGCGTCGATCCGGGACTGCTCGCCGACGGCCGCTACGCGCTCGACCCATGGGCGGCGCTGGCCGGCGCCCGTTCCGAACACGCGCCGCGCGAGGTCGCGCTGGTCGGCCTGGGGCTGACCGCGGTCGACGTGCTGCTGGAACTGGCCGAGCGCTGGCCGGACACCCGCTTCGTCGCGATCTCGCGGCACGGCCAGCTGCCGGCCGCGCACCTGCCGGCGTCGACGGTGCCCGAGGACGACGGCGGCGCGCTGGTGGAAGCCATGCAGGAGGCGCCGGAGATCCGCCGCTGGCTGCGCCTTCTGCGCGAGGCGATCGCCGCCAGCGACGACTGGCGTGTGGTGATCGACAGCCTGCGCCCGGCGACCCCGGTGCTGTGGGACGCCCTGCCGCTGCCGGAACGCGCCCGTTTCCTGCGCCACGCACGCTGGGCATGGGAGCGCGCCCGCCACCGCATGCCGCCGCAGGTCGAGCAGCAGGTGCTGGCGCTGGAGCGGGCCGGACGGCTGCAGCGCATCCGCGGCCGCGTCGCCGGCGCGCAGGCGGAAGGCGCGCGTGTGCGACTGCAGGTGCGCCACGCCGGTACGCCGGTGGCGGTGCCGCTGGCCGACCGGGTGATCCAGACGGTAGGCCTGGATACCGACTTGCGCAGCACGGCGCATCCGCTGATGCGCCAGTTGGTCACCAACGGCCACGTCACGCCCGACCCGTTGGGGCTCGGCTGCCAGGCCACGGCGGACGGACGGCTGTGCCGCGATGGCAGGCCCTGGCCGCGGCTGTTCGGCATCGGCAGCCTGCTGCGCGGCGCGCGCTGGGAAACCGTGGCGATGCCGGAGATCCGCCTGCACGCGCGCGTGCTGGCGAGCCGGATGCTGGAGCCGGTGCAGGCGCCCTCGCGCGGCCAGCTCGCGCCGGCCAGCTACGCCTAGCGGCGGCGCGCCATCCATTCGCTGGCCAGCCAGGCCAGCCCGATGCCCACCGCCACGCCCAGCAGTTCGCACAGCACGCGCGTGCCGAGCCCGTCGGGGTCGTGTACTTCCGCCAGCTTCACGCGCAGCAACTGCACCGACTGCAGCCGCGCGTAGTTGAAATAGAACAGGTCGGCCAGGTCGCCGCTGGCCGCCAGCACGATGCCCAGCACGTAGGCCCAGGCCATCTGCGCGCCGTGGCTCCAGGCGCTGCGGGTGCGCCACCGGAACAGCGCGAACAGCAGCGCGCCCGCCACGGTGGCGATCAGGCCGGCCTGCAGCCCGCCGACCCAGCCGTAGCCCATCCAGGATTGGTCGTAGTGCATCGCGTCCGCCGTGCTCACCAGCCGGCATTATGCCGTGCGGTGGCCCGCCCGCCGCTACACTGGGGCGATGGATGCGAGCTTTCCCGCCGACGTCGCGCTGATCGTGGTCGACGTGCAACCCGATTTCATGCCCGGCGGCCCGCTGGCCTGCCACCTGGGCGACGCCATCGTGCCGGGCATCGACGCGCTGCTGCGTGCACGGCGCTATCGGCACGTGGTCGCCACGCAGGACTGGCACCCGCGCGGGCACGTCTCCTTCGCCGCCAACCACGCCGGCCGGGCGCCCTTCACGCCGATCGAGCTGCACGGGCATCCGCAGACGCTGTGGCCGGTGCATTGCGTGGCCGGCAGCGAAGGCGCCGCGCTGCACCCGGCGATCGACTGGACGCCGCTGGACCTGATCGTGCGCAAGGGCACCGATCCGGCGGTCGATTCCTACAGCGCCTTCCGCGAGAACCACGGTCCCGGCGGCGCGCGCCCATCCACGGGGCTGGCCGGCTGGTTGCGCGAGCGAGGCGTGGACGAGGTGCACGTCTGCGGCCTTGCGCGCGACGTGTGCGTGCTGTGGACGGCGCAGGACGCCCGCGCGCTGGGCTTTCGCGCCCACCTGCTGTGGGACCTCACCCGGCCGGTGACGCCGGCGAGCGACGCGGCCACGCGTGCGGCCCTGGCGGCGCAGGGGATCGCGATCGCGTGAGGCGTGCGGGGCCGCTCAAGCCTCGTCCTCGCCCGCCACCCGGGCCCGCGCTTCGCCGTCGTCGCCCAGGTCCACGCGCACGCTGATCGGGCGGCAGCACACGGGACAATCCTCGATGTAGTCCTGTCCGCCGGCGGAGGCGTCGAGCAGCAGCTCGATCGGTTCGCCGCAGTAGGGGCAGGCCACGTGGGCCGAGGTGAGCATGATCGCCTCGCGTTTCGGCCTTCGGTGGAGCGAGCTTGCTCGCTCCTGCCATTACGGTGCGGAATTCCACGCCAGCGTCCATTGCTCCGGCGTGAGGACCGCGAAACCCGCGGTACGTAGCGTGCGGCGTCCCAGCCGCAACAGGGCGCCGTCGCGGCTGAGCAGCCAGCGCGCGCCCACGGCCGAGGCGAGCGCCAGGAACTTCTGGTCGTCCGGATCGGTGCAGCGCGGCAGCGGCGGCAGGCTCGCCGGCGGCTCGTACAGGTGCAGGTGCCGGTCGAAGGCCGCCATCGCGCGGTCGCGCACCGTAGCCTCCAGGCCCAGTTGCGGATAGTGCAGCACTGCCTGCCATTCCTCCCGGCAGGCCGGACAGGTCACCGCCTCGACCCCGCCCCGGCGCAGCGCGGCGGCCAGCGCCGCGCCGCGCGGATCGGCGAACACGAACAGGTCCAGGCAGACATTGGTGTCGAGCACCACGCGGGGCGTCGCGGCCGCCATCGTGCCCCGGCTACGCCGCCAGGCGGGCCGCCCGCTCGCGCAGGCGCGCCAGCGCGGCAGGAATCCCGGCCGGGCCGTCCACGCTGACCAGACGGTCCTCCTCGCCGCTGAGGCCGGTCTCCAGCTCGTGCGCCCAGGTCACGTGATAGGGCATGTGCACGCCCCAGCCGCCAATCGCCAGCACCGGCTCGATGTCCGAGCGCAGCGAGTTGCCGACCATCGCGAACTGCGCGGGCGCCAGCGCGAACTCGCCCAGCACGCGCCGGTAGGTGGCCTCGTTCTTCTCCGACACGATCTCGATGCGGTGGAACAGGTCGGCGAGCCCCGAGCGCGTTACCTTCTGCTCCTGGTGGAACAGGTCGCCCTTGGTGATCAGCACGATGCGGTGCTGCGCGGCGACCGCCTCCACCGCGGCGCGGATGCCCGGCAGCAGGTCCACCGGGTGCTGCAGCACCGTCTTGCCCAGCTCGACGATGCGGTGGATGTCGCGCGCCTCGATGCGTGCCCCGTCATCGCGATCGCGGTCTCCACCATCGACAGCGTCATGCCCTTGGCGCCGTAGCCGAACAGTTTCAGATTGCGCCGCTCGGTCGCCAGCATGGCGTCCTGCACGTCGCGGTCGCCCAGGTCGACGTAGCGGCCGAGGATGGCGGTGAACTCGGCGTTCGCCGTCTGGTAATAGCCTTCGCTGTGCCAGAGGGTGTCGTCGCCGTCGAAGCCGATCAGTTGCAGCATGGGATGCGGTCGTGCGTGGAAGTTGCCCATTCTCCCACGCACGCCGCATCGGGCGTCAGTGGAAGACGCCCAACAGCCAGAGCACGATGACGATCACGATGATCAGGCCAAGGCCACCGCTCGGGCCCCAGCCCCACGAACTCGAGTAGCCCCAGGTCGGCAGGCCGAGCAGCGCCAGGATCACCAGGATGACCAGGATGGTAATCAGCATGAGTTACTCCTTGCGGCCAGTGGAAGTACCAGCCATCGTGCGCGCGGCGCCCGTCTAGGGGGTGTGAGCCGATTGAGCGGGAAGCGTGCAGGCACGGCCTTGCCTGGCGGGGGCGCCGACAAACGTTCGCGGTCCATGAAGCGCACGCCAACGGCCGGTGACGGGACCGCCCGGTCTCAGGATCTGGGACGGCGGACGCCTAACCTGCCCGGGCCGTCGCGGTCCCTCCGCCGCCGGCACCGATCCGCTTGGCAGTGGCCCGGTATCCTTCGCCGCGCCCCTCGGGGCGCGGCCTCTTTTTCAGGCGCCCACGCGCCGGCGCACCACGTCCATGTCGCGCACCGGCCGTAACTCGATGGCGCCGATGCGCGCCCAGGGGAACTCCTGCGCGATGCGCATGGCTTCTTCCAGATCGGCCGCTTCGATGAGGTTGAAACCGGCCAGGTATTCCTTGGTCTCGGCGAACGGCCCGTCGAGCACCGTGGTGTGCTGCCCGCGCACGCGAAAGGAGCGCGCGGTCGACGGCGGTTCCAGCTGCTGCGAGTCGAGCACGCACCCGCTGGCGCGCAACTCGTCGGCATGCACGAGGCAGCCACGCATCATCCGGTCGAACTCCCCCGCCGGGAGCGCCTGCAGCAGGGTGTCGTCGACGTAGATCATCATCAGGAACTTCATGACGGCCTCCGGCCGGCTGGGGGTCGGCCGATTATGGCCGCGCCCCGTGACGGATGCAGCCTTCAGTGCAGACGCGCCGTCACCTGCTTGCCCAGCGCGAGCACGGCCGGGCGCAGCGTGGCGGGCTGGCGGCCTTCCACCTGCAGGTTGATCTGGCCCTGGTAGTCCCCGATGCGCAGCTTCAGGCCCTCGGCGCCCTCGGCCTCGGCGACGAAAGCCTCGTCACCCAGGTCCGGCACCGGAGTGACGGCCACACCGCGATCGGCGAAATCCTGCCGGCGCGCCGCCAGCGCCGCCTTCGCCTGGTCGGCGGACGGCATGCGGGTGAAGTCGATCAGCAACCGGGTGCGATAGTCGCCCGGCTGCGGCACGTGCAGGTAGGCGCACATCCCGCCCGCACCGGCCTTCTGCTCGGTGACGGTATCGGCACCGTTGGCCTGCAGGAGGGCGGCGACGTCGGCCACGGGCATGAGCTGGCACAGGTCCAGCGGCGTGTCCGCGGACGCGGACGGGGTGGCCGCCTGCGGCGCGGTCGGGCCGGCGCCAGTCTGATCCTGCGACGAACAGCCCGCCAGCAGCAGGCCAGCCAGCGCCAGCGTGTGGATGCGCTTCATCGTGTTCCTCCCCTTCCCGCCGCCCCTCGCGGCGCCGCCATGATAGGGCCGGCGGGCACAGGCAAGCGAAGGGCGGCCAAGGGGCCGCCCTTCGTACAGGCTCGGGTGTGCGGATCAGTCGTTCTTGTGGCTCTGCTGGCCGGCCTTCACGTGCTGTTCGTGCGTGCCGCCGCTGCTCTTCTTGCCGGCCTGCACGTGCTGCTCGTGGGTGGCGTGGTCACCGCCACCGGCCTTGCCGCCCTTGCTGGCGATCGCACGCTGCTTGTCTTCGTCCATCGAGGCGAAACCGCGCTTGTCGTTGCTCATGAGGTTCTCCTGTTGAGTGGAAAAAAGTCCGCCCAGCTGGCGAACGCTGACCACCCTAGCGGCGGGCACCTAAAGAACCTCTTAGCTGCGGATCAACAGGCTCGTCCACAGGTGTCCGTTCACGTTGGCTGTGCGCCGCCACCCGCATAAGCCTGGAGCGCGCGCCTTCCTGCGCGTATCCACCCCACACCTTCAGCGGTAGTGCCGCCGCGCTGCCGCGCCCATGCGAGTTTCGATGGCCCTGCACCTCCCACCACCCCCGCGTCCCGCCTCCGCCGATACGCAATGCCGGTGGCGGCCACCCCACGGCGCCGCCCGCGCCCTGCTTCCCGCGCTGGCGGCGCAGGCGCACGCGGGGCCGGTGGTGGTGGTCGCCGCCGATGCGCAGGAGGCCTGGGCCCTGGAGGACGAGCTGGCCTTCTTCGCCGGGCCCCTGCCGGTGCTGCATTTTCCCGACCGGGAGACGCTGCCCTACGACGTGTTCAACCCGCACCCGCAGATCGTCGCCCAGCGGATCGCCACGCTGTGCCGCCTGCCGGCGCTCGAGCGCGGCGTGCTGGTGGTACCGGCCGCGGCGCTGGCGCACCGTCTGCCCCCGCCCTCGTACGTGGCCAGCGCGGGCTTCACGCTGGCCGTCGGCCAGGCAAGCCCCGCAGCCGCGCTTCGCCGGCGCCTGGCCGCGGCCGGCTACCGCCGCTGCGCGCACATCGCCGAGCCCGGGGACTACGCGCTGCGCCGCGGCGTGCTGGAGATCCATCCGCCCGAGGCCGAGCGGCCGTTGCGCATCCGCCTGGCCGATGAAACCGTGGCGTCGATCCGCGCCTTCGACCCGCAGACGCAACGCTCGGGCGAGGCGCTGGACGAGCTGGCACTGCCGCCCGCACGGGAGTACCCGCTGGGCGCCGACGCGGCGCAGCGCCTGCAGGCCGGCCTGGCCGACGCCGGTTCCTCCCCGAGCGACGCCTGGCTGCGCGAACTGCACGAGGGCGAGCCACCGGCGGGCGTGGAGTGCTACCTGCCGCTGCTCCTCGACGACACCGCCACGCTGTTCGACTACCTGCCGAACGGCGCGCTGTTCGTGCTCGACCCTGGCGTAACGGCCGCGGTGGACGCGGTGTGGCGCGAAGCACGGGCGCGTCACGCGCGGCAGGCCACCGACCGCCCGCTGCCGCCGCCCGAGGCGCTGTACCTGGCACCCGGCGACGTGGAGGACCGGCTCGCCTCGCAACGGCGCGTCCTGTTCGCCGACGACGCCGACGCGCCGGCCAGCGCACCGGCGCCGGAGCTCGGCCTGGCGCCGGCCCAGCGCGGCGCGGCCTCGTTGACTCGCTTCCTTGCCGGCTACGCCGGCGCGGTGCTGGTAGCCGCCGACTCGCCCGGGCGACGTGCAACCCTGGCCGAGGCGCTCGCCGGCGCGGGTCTGGAGGCGGTCGCGGTGGAGGACTGGGCCGGTTTCCTGCAACAGGCCGGGCACGGCCACCGCCTGGCGCTCACCACTGCACCGCTGGAGCAGGGCTTCGCACTGGCCGAGCCGGCGCTGACCGTGCTCACCGAACGCGAACTCTACGGCGTGCGCGCGCGCCGCCCGCTGCCGCGCCGGCACCAACCCGGCCCGCTTGCGCCCGGCGGCGGGCTCGCCGACCTGCGCGAGGGCGACCCTGTCGTGCACGTCGAGAGCGGGATCGGTCGCTACCGCGGACTGGTGTCGATGGAGCTGGGCGGCACCAGGGGCGAGTTCCTCGCGATCGAATACGCCGAGGGCGACAAGCTTTACGTGCCGGTCACCCAGCTCGGCCAGGTCAGCCGTTACGCCGGCACCTCGCCCGAACACGCGCCGCTGCACGCGCTCGGCAGCGGCGCGTGGGAGCGCACGCGCGACAAGGCTGCCGCCGACGTGCGCGATGCGGCCGCGGAGCTGCTCGCCCTGCAGGCCGCGCGCGAGGCACGACGGCGGCCGCCGCTGGAATTCGATCGCACCCGGCTGGCCGCCTTCGCCGCCAGCTTTCCCTACGAGGAAACGCCCGACCAGCGCGCGGCCATCGACGCGGTGCTGGCCGATCTCGCCGCGCCGCGCCCGATGGACCGCGTGATCTGCGGCGACGTGGGCTTCGGCAAGACCGAGGTGGCCTTGCGCGCGGCGTTCGCGGTCGCCAGCGCGGGCAGGCAGGTCGCGGTGCTGGTGCCCACCACGCTGCTCGCGCAGCAGCATCACCGCAGCTTCGCCGAGCGCCTGGAAGGCTGGCCCGTGACGGCGGCCGCGATCTCGCGCTTCCGCTCCAGCAGGAAGCTCAGCGACACCCTGGCGCGACTGGCGGACGGGCGGCTGGACGTGGTGATCGGCACGCACAAGCTGCTGCAGCCGGACGTGGCCTTCCACGACCTGGGCCTGGTCATCATCGACGAGGAACAACGTTTCGGGGTGCGCCAGAAGGAGCAGCTGAAGAAGCTGCGCGCGCAGGTCGACGTACTCACCATGTCCGCCACGCCGATCCCGCGCACGCTCAGCATGGCCCTGGGCGGCTTGCGCGGCCTGTCGCTGATCGCCACGCCGCCGACACGGCGCATCGCGGTGCGCACGACGCTCACGCGCTGGGACGACGCGGTGCTGCGCGAGGCGCTGTGCCGCGAACTGAGCCGCGGCGGCCAGGCGTACTTCCTGCACAACGCGGTGGAGAGCATCGAAACGGTCGCCGAGCGGTTGCGCGCGCTGGTCCCGGAGGCGCGGCTGGCGGTGGCGCACGGCCAGATGAAGGCCGCCGTGCTCGCGCGCGTGATGGAGGACTTCTACCGCCGGCGCGCGAACCTGCTCGTCTGCACCACCATCATCGAGACCGGCATCGACGTGCCGAGCGCCAACACCATCGTGATCGACCGCGCCGAGTCCTTCGGGCTGGCCCAGCTGCAGCAGTTGCGCGGCCGGGTGGGCCGCTCCAACCGACGCGCCTATGCCTATCTGGTGATATCCGACCCGGCGGCGATGACCGAGGAGGCGCGCCAGCGGCTGGAGGCCTTCGCCCGCGAAGAGGAACTGGGCGCCGGGTTTGCGCTCGCCGCGCACGACCTGGAGATCCGTGGCGCCGGCGAACTGCTGGGCGAAGCCCAGTCGGGACAGATCCAGGCGGTCGGCTTCGACCTGTACGCGCGGCTGCTGGAGCGCACGGTGGGCGCCCTGCAGGCCGGCACGGAGCCCGACCTGGAGCTCGGCCGCAAGGACGTGGAGATCGAACTGCACCTGCCCGCGTCGATCCCGCCGGAGTACGTGCCGGACGTGCCGACCCGGTTGGACCTGTATCGGCGGCTGGCCGGCGCCACCGCTGCCGAAGCGGTCGATGCCCTGCAGACCGAGCTGATCGAGCGCTTCGGCCTGCTGCCGGAGCCGGCCGCCCGGCTGATCGCCGTCGCCCGCCTGCGCCTGATGGCACGAGCGCTCGGCATCGCGCGGCTGGACCTGGATCGCCGTGGCGGGGTGGTCAGCTTCGGGCCTGCCGCCACGATCGACGGGAAGGCGCTGGACCGGCTGCTGGCGAGCCAGCCGCAGGTCTATGCGCGGGAGGACGACACGCACCTGGCGGTCAAGCTCGAACTCGGCTCGGACGAGGACGTGCTGCGTGCGGCCGAAGAACTGCTGGCGCGTCTGGGGGCGCCGCGACCGGTGGCGGACCCGGCCGCGTGAAAGGTGCCCTCCCCGACCGGGAGGGCACCGTCGTCGCCATGGGTGTCAGCCGGTGGTGCTGCCGGACGACATGGCGTTGTTCGAGCTGGCCTGGCCGGCGAAGTCGACCACCAGCGTCACGCGGCGGTTGGGCGCGCCCTGCTCGCGCGTCTTGCCGCGTTCGACCTGGCGGTTGACCGCCTCGCCGTAGCTCACCGCACGCAGGTGGTCCGCCGAGAGGCCGTTCTGCACGAGGTAGTCGCGCACCGCCTCGGCACGGCGCTGGCCCAGGCGCCGGTTGTAGCTGGTCGAGCCGGCCGGATCGGCGAAGCCTTCCACGGTCACCACCGCGTCGGGATAGTGCTGGCTGATCACCTTGGCGAAATCGTCCAGCAGCGGCTTGTCCTCGTCGCGCAGGGTGGCGTCGTTGAAGGCGAAGTGCGCGGCGGTATCCAGCCGCACGCGGCCGCCCATCTGCGCGATCTGCGCGTCGTACTTGGCAAAGCGCTGCTGCATCTCCTGGGTCAACGCATCCAGTTGCTGCTGCTGCTTCTGGTCGTTCGCGCGCAGTTCGGCGATCGCCGCGTCGAAGTCGGCCTTCTTGACGTAGTTCGTGCAACCGCCCAGGACGATCGCGGCCAGCGCCAGCGGCCCCGCCGTCCACCGGAATGTCGAGTTGAACATGAGCGCCTTCTCCTTCACTAGCGAGCCCTTGGCAGGTGGCTGCCCTGCGGACGGCCACCGCCTTGTCGGCCCAGGGTCCCCGACCCTAGCACTACCGTTCGCAACCAACCTTGACGATGCCTGACTCGCGCGTGGGGCCGGTGCGGCGGAGCGGGCACGACCTGGCGCGACGCACGCGGCGCCTTCACGCAGCCTCGTCGCGCGCGGCGGGGCGCTAGATCTGCGGGTCGCGTTGCGCGTCGTTGCCGCTCTGCCCGCCCTGGATAATGCCTTCGTCGGCGTCCTGCCCGGGGATGTGCGAAGGCGCCATCTTCGCCGGGCCGCCGGGCGAGCCGGCGGTGCCGCCGCGATTGGGCGAATCGGCGCCGGTGGTGCGTTCGGCCGGGTCGCGCGGGACGCCGTGTACACGCTGGTCCTGTTGCGCGCCCAGGTCGGCGGCGGGCCCGGGCGAGCGCATCGGCGGCGTGCTCTCGCTGCCGGTGGCCAGGTGCGCGCCGTCGTCGCCGGTGAAACCGTGATGCGCGCGGCCATCGGCAGGATCCTCGCCGCCGCCCTCGTCGAGCGACATCTTCGGCGGGTCGACCTTGCCCAGCGGTCCGCCGGGAAGCCCGGTGGCCGGATCGTACTGCTCGCGCGCCGCCTCGACCACGCGGTGGCCGATGCCGCCCTGGCTCTGCGTGTTGGCGCCGGCGGTCTTGCCTTCGGCGTCGGGGGCCATTGGCCCGCCCGCCGCGCCGCGCTCGTTGCGTTCGTCACCCATGGCGCCTTCCGCCTGCTGCTTTGTCATGGCGACAGTGTGGCGCCGGCGCCGTCAGGATCGCGTCGAAAACCACGCCAGCGGCCGCGTCGTCACGGCGCTGGCTCCGCCATTACGGACACCTAACACGCGTCGTTGCACAGTCAGCATTCAGGCGATGGAGTGCGCCACCCTTCCTTGCCCTTTCGAGGATGCTCCCATGACGACCCACGCCCAGCTTCCTCCGCATGCCTTCTGGCCCCTGGCCAAGTGCCGCGAGCAGGCCGTCCGGCTCGGACGCTACCTGGGCCTGATCCCGCAGCAGGCGCCGGCGCTTCCGCCCACGCGCCGTCAGCAGCTGCTCGCCGCTCAGGATCGCCGCCGGGCCGAGCAGCGTCGCGCCGCGGAACTGGCGCGCAGCCGTCGCCATTGAGCCGCCTGCCACCGGCACGCCTTCACTCCCCACAGACCCAGCGATACAGGTCGCGTGCGATCGCCGTGCGCGGCAGCCCCTCCGCGTAGCCGTAGCGCACTTGCTCGCCGCGCGCGACGATCTGGCGCGCGAAGGCATCGGCCAGCCGCCGGCTCGGCTGGCGACCGAGCAGGAACGCGCGGAAGCCGTCGTAGCGCAGCCGCTCGGTCTTTGCGTCGGGCTGGATGATCCATTCGCTGTTCATCACGTCATGCGGCTCGCACTCGACCGTACCGGGCGAACCCGGCGCGCGTGAAGCTGGCACCGCGAGGGTGAAGCTGCCGCGCGCGTGCCGTGGTCAGGCCGACGGTCAGACGTCCGCCAACGCCCACGCCACCGCCGCTTCGGCGTGCAGGCGCGTGGTGTCGAACAGCGGCACCGGCGCGTCGGCGGCATCGACCAGCAGGCCGATCTCCGTGCAGCCGAGCACGATTCCTTCCGCTCCCCGTTCGACCAGGCGCGCCATGACCGCACGGAAACACTCGCGCGAGCGCGGCAGCATGCGGCCCACGCAGAGCTCCTCGTAGATGATCCGGTGCACCTGCGCGCGGTCGCCCTCATCAGGCACGCGCACGTCCAGTCCATGCGCCCGGAGCCGTTGCCGGTAGAAGGCCTGCTCCATCGTGAAACGGGTGCCGAGCAGGCCGACCCGGCGCAGTCCGGCCGCGGCGATCGCCTGCGCCGTGGCGTCGGCCACGTGCAGCAGCGGAATACGCACGGCCGCCTCCACCGCCGGTGCCACCCGGTGCATGGTGTTGGCGCCGATCAGCAACACCTCGGCGCCGGCCGCTTCCAGCCCGCGCGCGGCTTCGGCCAGTCGCGCGCCGGCCGCCTCCCACTCGCCGTGACGCTGCATCGCCTCGATCTCGTGGAAGTCCACGCTGTGCAGCAGCAGCTTCGCCGAATGCAGGCCGCCCAGGCGCGCGCGCACCGACTCGTTGATCAGGCGGTAGTACGGCACGGTCGATTCCCAGCTCATGCCGCCGATCAGGCCGATGGTCTTCATGTCGCTCCCGCGAGCCGTCGAAGCGGGAAAGGATAGGCCAGGACCGGCATGAAAAATCTCCTCGCGGCAGACGGTTTTTCAGCCTGCGCGGCCGGCACATGGCGCAACCGCGCGGCGTCGGTCTTGGCGCCAAGCTTGCATTGTCTTGCGATGCCCGGCTGGGCCGGGTTTTTTTGCATGCATCAACCCCACGGAGGCTCCATGAAGAACCAAGACAACGAGCGCAGCAACCAGCAGCAGACTGGCGGTCGTTCCTCGCACGAGGACAACGGCGACATGACCGTGCGCGAGGCCGGGCACAAGGGCGGCCAGCGCGTGCGCGAGCTCATCGAGGAGGGCAAGGAGTCCGAAGGCGACCGCGGCGGCAACGAGCGCTGAGGCCAGAACCGGCACCGAGGAAAGCCTGGCTTGGCGGCCAGGCTTTTCCGTCTCCGTCTCCGCACCTGCACCGGGTATGGGCGATCGGCACCATCCCGCTCACTGGTCGCTCGAACGCACCCGCGCCAACCCGGCCGGGGTCAGTTCCAGCGAGGGCGCCCCCTCGCACAACCGCTCGGGCCGACGGACCAGTCCGGCCCGCATCAACCGCGCGACGGCCGCTTCTGGCAAGGCGCCACCGCGGCCCTCGGCGACACGCGCCAGGTGGTGCAGGTCCTCAAGGTCGAGCTCGCGTTCGTCCATCATGCCCCGCCTCCGCGGCAACCACGGCAGTGTGCGCCACCGCGCGCGCGCACAGCCCAGGGCCACCAGCCCCGCCCCTCCCCGGCATGGCGATCGGCCGCCCGCTCCAGCGGGTTGCGCCCGCTCACGCCGCCACACAGCAGGTACACCGGCAGGAACAACGGGCCCAGCACCATGGCCTGGTACACGTGTGCCCGCTCGTGGTCGGCCAGACGGATCAACGGCTCGTCCGCGCGACCGGCCCGATGCGCATAGGTGCAGCAGGCCACCTCCAGGCTGTCGCCGGTGTGCAGGATGACGTTGCCCAGGGTGAGCGCACCACGCCACGGCGAGGGCATGCGCGCGAAGACCAGTGCGCGCTCGCGCCGGCCCAGGTACGCCCGCGCGCCCAGCAGCAGCCCGACGCAGCCCGCGAGCAGGCCGGGCAGGGTGGTGGGCGAGGCCCACGCGATACCGACGGCCAGCAGCAGGCGCCGGCCGAGGCCCGCGGCCGCGGCGCTAGCAGGAGCCCACCAGCTCATGGGCGAACGCGTTGGCGGCAGCCAACGCCTGTGCCTCGTCGGGGAAATGCTCACCCGGCACCACGCGCATCGTGCCGTCGGGCAGACGCACGGTGACGCTCAGCAGGCCATCGGGCTGTTCGTTGAGGATGGCCACGAACTGCTTGCCGCTCTCTTCGAACACGCGCTCATGGTGGGTGTGCTGCATGGCAGGACTCCTCGGATGGAATGCGCCGATCTTGCGGGTCGTGCCGTGCAATCCGCGTGGCCGGTAACCGCCGCCGTTCAGGCGGAGGGCACGCCCGGCGGGAACGGGACCGCGGTCAGCTCCGGCTTGCCCTGGACCTCCTTGGCCGCCTGGATGCCGGCCTGGTAGGCCGCCTCGGCGGCGTCGAACAGGTCGGGGAACGCAGCATCGCGGACCACGTCGGTACGGATCACCGGCAGGCCCGGCTGCGCCTGCAGCAGGGCGAACTGGCCCAGAAAGCCCTCGCGATCGGCAGGCGCCACCCACGACCCCACCACCACGATGTCTCCGACGAGGTACGCCATGGGCAAGCCCTCCTCCACTTCGGATGGCTCCATGGTGGTCTGCCCCACCATCACGCCGAGATGAAAAAGGCGGGGCACGCACGCGCAAAATGTGACGGTGCGCACAGGGCCGCGATGGGCCATGCCGGACCCCGGGGAGGACAGCTCACTCCCGCCCGATGTGGCAGGCGAAACACCCGCGCAGCGCGTAGTGCGCCTGCAGGTAGGCCACCTCCTCCTGCCCGAGCAGCCGTTCGATCGCCGGCTCCAGCGCGCTGCCGTCGACCAGCGCGGCGTCGACCATCATGTGCATGGCGTCGAACGCCCGCAGCGAGATCGGCCGGATCCGCAGCACCGCGGGGATCTCGTCCACGGCCTCGTAAGGCACGGTGGCGCCCTCGCGCACGAAGATCGCGTGGCTGGCGCGGTACGGCGTGTCCGCGCTCTGGTGCACGTGGTTGACCAGCAGCGCCGTCTCGCCCGGCCGCAGGTCGCGCATCTCCACCCGGTCCGGAAAGCCGGGCGCGTGGTCGACGACGTAGCGCCGTGCGCCGGCGGCCAGCAGCGCCGGCTCGTCGAGGTCGAACAGGTGGCGGAACGGTTCGGGCGAGAGCCCGCGGATACGAAAGTGCATGGACGTCCCGAGGGAAGCGGCGATGCGGGCAGGCTAGGCACCTGCCGCACGACGCACCATCCGGTTCCTGCGGGCGGCCGTGTCGACAGGCCGCTCACGCGCGCTTCCCGGGCGTCGCACCAGACTGCACGCACATCATCCGGCAGGAGAAACGCATGAACCCGTCCCGCCCCGACTCCCGCACCCCCGGGCCGCCACAGCGTTCGACCGCGCCCGGCACCGACCCGGGCGAGGAGATCCCGCGCAAGCCAGCCGACACCACCGCCGGCGGCGACGCACGCAACGATACCGGCGAGGACAACCAGCGGCAGAAGGGCGAACGGCCGGCGGGCGATTACATCCGCCGCTAGCGTCCCTGGCTGCGGTCCGCAGCAGGAGACCGGCCGCCTGCATGCCCGCGCTTCGCCCTGTAGGCTCTCCCGTGCCAACGACTCGGGAGAACGCCCATGCACCGGATCCGCCTGCGCACCCTCGCACTCGTCGCGATGCTCGGCCTGGCCGGCCCGCTGGCCGCGCAGACCTTGCGCATGATGAGCTTCAACGTGCGCCTGCCGGTGGCCAGCGACGGCCCGAACCGCTGGGAGCAGCGCCGCGACCTGCTGGTGCGCACGGTCCGCGAACGGCATCCGGACGTGCTGGGCACGCAGGAGCTGTACAAGCTGCAGGGCGACTACATCGTCGGCACGCTGCCGGACTACGCCTGGTTCGGCGAGGGCCGCTACGGCGGCGACCGCGACGAGCACATGGGCGTGTTCTACCGGCGTGACCGCCTGCGCCTGCTCGACTCGGGCAACTTCTGGCTGTCGGACACGCCGGACGTGCCGGGCAGCATCAGCTGGGGCCACCCGCTGCCGCGCATGGTGACCTGGGCGCGCTTCGAGGATCGGCGCAACGGGCGCACGTTCTACTACTACAACACCCATTTCCCCTACCGCGACCAGGACACCGACGCGCGCAACCGCGCCGCGCAGGAGATCGCCGCGCGCGTGGCCGGGCTGCCGCCGCACGCGCCGGTGGTGCTCACCGGCGACTTCAACACCGAACCGTCCAGCCAGGCGCACGCCCTGCTCGGCGGCGTACTGCGCGACGCCCGCCAGGCGGTCGCGCATCCGGATGGGCCGGAAGCGACCTTCCACGATTTCACCGGCACGCCGGACCGGCGCATCGACTGGATCCTGGTACGCGGTTTCCGTCCGCTGGACTACGCGACGGTGACCACCCACGAGGGCGGGCGCTATCCCTCCGACCACTTCCCGGTGGTCACCGACCTCGAGTGGGACACGCCGGCGAAATAGGCAGCCGCTCGCTCAGAGTTGCGAGGCGAAGCTCGCGTAGAAGCGGTCGGTCAGCTGCTGCGTCCAGGGCCGCGCACGCAACTGCTGCAGGCTCACCGGGACCGACACGGCCAGGTCGCGGTCGAACACCCCGGTCATGTGCCGTGCGAACCCGCCGTCGTAGACGAGGATGTTGGCCTCGTCGTTCAGGTGGAACGAGCGGTAGTCGAAGTTGGCCGAACCGGCGATGGTGAGGTAATCGTCCACCACCATCAGCTTGCTGTGGAACAGCGAAGGACCGTAGCGGTAGATCTTCGCCCCGGCGGCGATGAACTCGCCCCAGTAGGTGCGCGAGGCGTAGCCCACCGCATGACCGTCCACGTGGTCGCCTTCGACGAGGATGCGCACCTGCACGCCGCGCCTGAGCGCCGCCAGCAGGGCGCGGCGGGCCGGCTCGTCCGGCACGAAATAGGACGCCTCCAGGTCGATCGACCGCCGCGCCCCGGCGATGGCGAGCAGGAACATGCGCTGCGAGTTGTAGTCGCCCACGCGGTCGGCGCTGGCCACCACCTGTACCGGCAGGCCCCCCGGTGCGCTGGCGGGCACCGCGCGTTCGACCGGTGGCAGCGGCTGACCGCCGACGGCGAGCCAGTGCTCCTCGAACACCGCGCGCATGCGCGCCATCGCCGGACCCCGGATGCGGAACATCATGTCGCGCTTCTGCGAACCGGTGCGGGCGTTGCCCAGCCAGGCATCGTCGATGCCCATGCCGCCGGTGTAGGCGACGCGGTCGTCCACCACCATCAGCTTGCGGTGCGTGCGCTTGTTGAGGCTGTCCAGGTTGGCCAGCGTCGGCGGCCGGAAGAAGTGGAAGTCCACGCCGGCGGCACGCAGCCGCTCGGCATCGGCCACGTTGCCGCGCGCCCCCATGTAGTCGACCAGCACGCGCACCTTCACGCCGGCGTGCGCGCGCTCGGAGAGCGCCGCCACGAAGGTCTGCGCGATGCGTCCGGGACGCAGGATGTAGCTCTCCAGCTCGATGCTGTGCTGCGCCGAGCGGATGTCCGCCAGCATCGCCGGGAAGTACGCGTCGCCGTTCTGCAGGTCGGTCACCGCGTCGCCCTGCGTCACCGGACTGCCCAGCAACGCCTCGGCCTCGCGCCGGAACTGCACGCTGGCCACCGGCGCCACGTGGCTGGGAGGCTGCGTCAGTCCCCGCCCGGCCGGCGTCACGTTGCCCACGGTCAGCCCGGCCAGGCCCACCGATACCAGGCCCGCCAGGCCCAGGCCGGCCCTGCGCAGCCAGGTGCGCACGCGGCGGCGGCCGCGCGGGCCGGGAGCCGCCGGCTCGTCGGTGGCGACCGACGGGACCGGCGCGTGCGGGTGCTGCGACCGGGCGTCCTTCGCCAGATCCAGAGGGGACAAAACCATGGGAATACAACGCGGTGCAGGGACAGGCGCATCGTGGGACCGTTGCCGCGGCGGAGCAAGCAAGCTCACCCATGGAGCGGTCATCAAGCTGAAGGCCGCTTCAGCTCGATACCGCACGGGCGGCTGCAGACCCGGCAGGGACAGGCCTGCCTTCATTTCGCGCGCGCGATCCGCTTCTCGAACCAGTGATCGGCGTACGGGTTGTCGTTGTAGCGCGGGATCTCCCGGTAGCCGTTGCGCAGGTACAGCGCGCGGGCTTCGCCGAGCGCGCGGTGGGTATCCAGCCGCAGGGTGCGGATCCCCGTGGCAGCGGCATGCGCCTCCAGTGCCTCGAGCAGGCGCTGGGCGACACCCAGCCCGCGCGCTGAGGGCGCCACCCACATGTGCTTGATCTCGCCGACACCGCGTCCGTGGCTGCGCAGCGCGCCGCAACCGATCGCCTGCCCGTCCAGCCGGGCCACGAGGAACAGCCCGCCGGGCGGGAGGTAAGCCTCGGGCTCCGGCGCCCGGCCCGGATCGAAGCCCTGCTCGAAGCGCTGCGCGAGCTCGTCGAAATAGGCGCGCATGCAGGCGCGCGCGTCCGCATCGCACGGATCCGCCGGCACGATCGTCACCGCGGCCGCGCGCATCAGCCGCTCCACCTCCGCCATCGCGGCCAGCAGGCGTTCGCGTTGGGGTGCGCCGAGCGGCGCCAGCAGCGAGGCGGCGAACTCCCGCGAGTGGCGGTCGAGCGTGTCCCATTCGCGGCGCCCCTTGCGGGTCAGCACCGCCCGGCGCACGCGGCCGTCCCCGTCGGCGCGCCGCGACGCGACCAAACCTTGCGCCTCCAGCGAACGCAGCATGCGGCTCAGGTAGCCCGAGTCGAGGCCTAGGCGGGTGCGCAGGTCGCGCACGTCGGCGCCGCCGGGGCCGATCTCGAACAGGATCCGCGCCTCGCCCAGCGGACGGCCACGGCCGAGGTAGTCGTCGCTCAACACGCCGATCCGGCGCGTCAGCGCGCGATTGAAGTCGCGGACCTGGCTGATCTGGCTCGTCTTCATTAGCTGACCTTAGTCAGGTATTTGTCGCCGGTCAACGGGGGTGCGGCAGCCCGAGCGCCGCTCGCCCCGTCGCACGCGCCTTTCGCCCCCGCATGCTGGCTGCCCGCCGTGCGCTCGGCTAGGGTGCCGATCGACGAACCGGAGACGACGGATGCGTTTGCCCCTGGCCGTGCTCGGCCTGCTGATCCTGCTCGCGCCCGGTCCGCGCCTGCAGGCCGACCCCGCCGCGTCGCGGCCGACGGTCGAACTGGCGCTCCACGACGTCCCGCACGCCGTGCGGACGGACAGCGGCATCCGCTTCATCTACGAGCTGCACCTGACCGATCGCAGCGGCACGACCCTGCGTCTGCAGCGACTGGACGTGGTCGACGACAGCGACGGGCGCGTGCTGGCCTCGTTCGCCGGCGAGGCACTGGCGCGCCGCTTCGCCGCGACCGATGGCGCGCAGGGAACACAGGGGCCGACGCGGAAGAGCGTGATCTACCTCGAGTGAATGGCGCACGGACGCCGACCGCGTGCACTCGTCCACCTGCTCGCCTACGCCACGCCGCGGGATGCGATGGCGCGCATCCAAGGTGGCCGTACCGTGGTGTCGTACGCCGCCGGCGCACCGCTGGGCCCGCCACTGCGGGGCGGCCCGTGGATCGCGATCCACCATGCCGACTGGCCCAAGGGACACCGGCGGGTGTTCGACACGGTCGAAGGCAGGGCGCGCATCCCCGGGCGCTTCGCGATCGACTGGGTGCGCGCCGATGACGCCGGCCGCCTCGCGCACGGCGACCCCGACGTGCCGTCGCACGCGCTGGGCTACGGCGCACCGATGCTGGCCGTGGCCGACGCGACGGTAGCCGCGGTACGCGACGGCATGCCCGAGGCCGCGCGCGTTTCCGCCAACCCCCCTCACGCGCTGCAGGACGAGGCCGGCAACTACGTGGCCCTGCGCCTGGCCGACGGTCGCTATGCGTTCTACGAACACCTGCGGCCGGGCAGCGTGACGGTGCGGCCCGGCCAGCGCGTGCGCCGCGGCGCGGTGCTCGGCGCGCTCGGCTTCAGCGGCGCCTCGACCGGGCCACACCTGCATTTCCACGTGGCCGACGGCCCCTCCCCGATCGGTGCGGAAGGGCGTCCGTTCGTGCTGGACGCGTTCGAGCTGCTCGGTCGCTGCGCCGATCCGGCCGCGCTCGGCAAAGGCAAGTGGCCCGCTGGCGAGGCGACGCGCCGTGCCGGCGAGTGGCCGGCGGAAAATGCGGTGGTGCGTTTCCCGGAATGAACGCCGGGACAGGCACCCCGTCGCTTTACGCGACCTTGGGCGGCCGGCGACCTCGCGTTAACCGGGCAACCGCTAGCGTGTTCCCATCCCAAGCCCCTCGGGAGCCATGCCATGTCCAAGGGCGACAAGTCGTCGTACACCGACAAGCAGAAGCGCCAGGCGCACCACATCGAACAGAGCGAGAAGAAGGAAGGCAAGTCGCAGGAGGCGGCCGAACGCATCGCCTGGGCGACGGTGAACAAGCAGGACGGCGGCGGCAAGAAGAAGTCCTAGCGAGCAATCGCTCAGGCGCCGGCGGCACCGGTCGGCGCAAGTTGCGCCTGCGCGGCCTCGCCCAGGTGCACGGCGAACAGGCGAACCTCGCGCTCCGTACCGGGGACCGCTACCGTGCCATTCGCTTCGAAGCCGAGCTTGCCGAGCAGCCGGATCGACGGCGCGTTGTCTTCGTTGACGATGGCCAGCACCCGCCGGACGCCGAGGACGTGCCGCGCATGCCCGAGCACCGCCGCGGCCGCCTCGTAGGCGTAGCCCGAACCGCCGTATTCGGGCAGGAAGGCATAGCCGATGTCGATGTCCGGCAGGTAATCGCGCCGGATCAGGCCGCACATGCCGATGGGCGTGCCGGCACCGCCCAGTTCGACGCACCACAGGCCGAAGCCGTGGCGCGCGTAGCTGGCCATCGGGCCGTCGCGCAGGTAGCCGCGCGCGCCGTCCAGGTCGCGCACGCCCTTGTCGGCGATGTGCCGTACGAAGCTGGGCTCGTTGAGCTGGCGCAGGATGAACGCCGCGTCGTCGAGGGTGAACGGCCGGATCACCAGCCGTCCGGTCCGGATCGAGGTCATCGGGGCTCCCGCACCGGTAGGCTCATGGACGGTCGCCTTGCGGGGCCGACTCACTGAGCCGCAGCTTCTCCCGCTGGTAATCGATCAGCAGCTGGTCCGCCTTCTGGTAATCCTTGGCCGCCAGGGCCGCCCGCATCATGTCGGCCACCTCCTGGTCGCTCTTGCCGTGCAGCGGCTGACGGTAGCCATTGGAGCGGTCGGGATCGTAGGCGTTGGCAACCACCTGCGCTCCCTGCGGCGACATGCCCATGCTCTGCCAGGCTTCGGCAAGCCTGGCGCGGAGCCTGGTCAGGTTCTTCATCGAGTTCAGCCACGCCTGGTGGTCGCCGCGCTCGAGGTCGCTCTGCATGTTGCGCGCCTCGCGCTGGTGCAGCTCCTGGATGTTGCGCATGGACTGCTGCGTCGTGTCCCGTTGCGGTTGCTGCTGGGCGAGCGCAACCGGCACGACCGAGACCAGTGCCATCACCCATAGCGAAGACCTGTTCATCCCCGTACCCTCCTGATAGAGCGTCTGGCCAGCCAGCCGCGTGGACGTCCATCTCACCCCCGCCGTCTATCCTATACCCGCGCGTTCGCGTAAACCCACCGCCGCAGCGCCCCCAGCCGCCCGCCGCAGGCCACGCACACGCACGGCGATGTCGCGCCTGTGCGACAACCCGTTCCATGGTGCGTCTCCGCCTACCTGAGAGGGCTTCACCCGCGACAGCCGGCCGCCGTGCCACGCTCGCCCTCCCTGCGGCCACCGCCCTCAGCCGATGCCTCATCGCCTCCTCGTCTTCTACGGTTCCTACCGGTCCGACCGGGCGGGCATCCGCCTGGCGCGCTATGTCACGCAGCGCTTGCAGGCCAGGGGAGCCGATGCGCAACTGGTCGATGCCAGGGAGGTCGGCCTGCCGATGCTGGACCGCATGTACAAGGAATACCCGCCGGGCGAAGCGCCCGAGGCCATGGCCACGCTGGCCGGGCGGATCCGCGCGGCCGACGGCTTCGTGTTCGTGGCCGGCGAGTACAACTGGGGTATGCAGCCGGGCCTGAAGAACCTCACCGATCATTTCCTGGAGGAGTGGTTCTGGCGTCCCGCCGGCATCGTCAGCTATTCGGGCGGACGCCTGGGCGGTGCACGTTCCAACCTGCTCTGGCACGGCACGCTGTCGGAGATGGGCATGGTGGTGGTTTCCAGCACGGTCACGGTCGGCCCGATCGCGCAGACGCTGGATGCGGACGCGGAACCGCTGGGCGAGGCGGGCAAGGCGCTGGAGCGTGCCTTTGCCCGCTTCGCCGACGACCTGGCCTGGTGGACGGAGGCCGCGCGCGCGCAGCGGCAGCGCACACCGCCGCCGTACTGAATCAGGCCGGCACGGGCTCGTGCGCGAGCGCGTAGTCGATTGCCGCGCACACGGCCGCGACCTGCGCGGCGTTGCACTGCTCGGGCGTGGCCCGCGGGCTGTCCGGATAGACCTCGGTGGTGGTCCTGTACGGCGCGGCGGTGATGCCTGCGCACAGCCCCAGCTTCCGCAGCGGGTAGTGGATCACCCCGGGCGCGACCACGGGCGAGCCGATGATCTGGCCGTTGGCGTCGGCCGGCGCGATGTGCGTGACCTTGGACACCGCCGCGATGATCGCCTGCTGGAACGCCGGCTGCGCGTTCTCGCTGTCGTCGACCAGGTAGAAGCCGTCGGGGATCTCGCCGGGTTCGAACGGCACGCCGTCGCGCGCCGCGAGCGCCGGGCGGAACTCCGACTCGTCGGAGTCGGTGGTCTCGTGCAGGTCGATGTGCACCCGCACGCGCTCGCGCAGGGGCGCCACCAGGCGCATGAGCGCCGCCGATTCCTCGGCCGGGCTGTTCTCGCGGAAGGAGCGGTTCGGGTCGACCGCGTGCATGTTCCAGCGGTGGATGCGCTCGTACGCCCACGGGCTGATGCAGGGCGCGACCAGCAGGTTGGCCCGCCCGGCATAGTCCTGCGCATGCCGCTCGAGGAACTGCAACGCCCCGTGCACGCCGCTGGTCTCGTAGCCGTGCACGCCGCCGGTCACCAGCACGCAAGGCAGGTCGTCGCGCCACTCGCGGCTGCGGATCGCCAGCAGCGGGTAGCTGTCCGGGCGGTAGTCGAGCCGGCCGTACTGCAGCACGTCGAACCGCGGGCGCAGGGCTTCCACGCGGCTCGCGACGTCCGCCTCGTAGCTGCGCTTGCGCGTCTGCCGGGCCAGCCAGGTGGACACTTCCGCGGGGCCCCACGGCATGCCAGGGCGGCCGATCGGGTAGGAGGCGCGTTTCGTCATCGGTGCTCGAGGGTCGTCCAGGGTCCTTCACTCTAGCACCGGGGCCGCCGGCGCCGGCCTGGGCAGCGCCGCAGGCCGGCGGGCGTGCGTGGCTTACTTGCCCTGCGCGGCGGGCAGCGGTTCCAGGTTGAAGCTCAGCGTGGTGATCTTGCGGTCCAGGCCCTGCACCACTTCGCCGGTCAGGTCGTTGGCCATGTTGCCGCCAAGTACCGAATCACGGTCCAGCAACAGCCCGCACTGGTGGCTCTTGTAGACGCTGGCGACGATCGGCTCGGCTTCCTGGCCGATGCGCTGCATGGCCTTGGCGCGGGTCAGCTGGATCCGCTGGTTCAGTTCGCCGGCCTGGGTCTGGTACGCCTGCATGCGCTGCTGCAGGGCCTCACCCTGCTGCTTGCGCTGCGCCTCGCTCAGCGAGGGCGCCTTCTGCTGGAAGTTCTGCAGATCCGTATCCAGCGGCTTGCGCTGGTCGTCCAGCTGCGTACGTGCCTGCTGCGCGAGCTGGCCCAGGCGCTCGCTGGCGGCCTGGCCGACCTTGGCCTGCGCGAAGACCGCCTCGCGCGAGAGCATGCACACCCCCGGCACGGGATTGCCGCCCAGGGTATCGGCCGCGTGCGCGGACGGCACGGAAACCACGGCGGCGGTGGCGATCAGGGAGGCGGCAAGCAGCGAGCGGTGCAAAGTCATGTCGGGCAGCGTCCGTTGTGGAGAAACATGGTGCGTGGACCGCGCAACGGCGCGGGGGTTCCCCGTCGTCGGCGCGCGGACCGCTACCGTACCGCATCCTCCAGCGAACTCCAGCTCGCCGGATCGAAATCGAGCGCGGCGGGTGCGTCGCCTTTCACCAGCGGCAGGTTACGGCACGCCGGTCCCATCGACGCGGGCCAGTACGACGTGTGCATGGTCGCCGTGTCGAGGAACACCACGCCCAGCCACTGCCGCGTCGCGTCGAGCCGGATGCGGAACATGCGCACCGGCGCCCCCGCGACGCTCGCCGTCGAAAGCCACCCATGCTGCCGGAAGAACGCCGCCCGCCGGGCGGCCAGTACGCCCGCCGGCGCCTCCTGCGCTCCGCCCTGGTCCCGCAGCTGCCAGGCGAACGGCTGCTGCAGGCGCCACGCACCGCCGGCATGCAGGTAGGAGACCGTGCCCAGCGCCGCCGACGCATGCAGGATGTCCACGCGCCCCGGGCCACCCACGCAGAGGCTCGGATAGCCCCGTGCCGGTCCGTGCACGGCCACATACACGTCCTTGCCGGAACGCAGCAGGCGCAACTCCCCGCCACCGGCCAGCGCCACGCGGCGGGCACCCCGCCAGTCCGCCTCGCGGTAGGGGGCGGCGACATCGGGCGGCGCCGCCACCGGCG
The DNA here is from genome assembly GCF_037137055.1 of Fulvimonas yonginensis. Lineage (NCBI taxonomy): Bacteria > Pseudomonadati > Pseudomonadota > Gammaproteobacteria > Lysobacterales > Rhodanobacteraceae > Fulvimonas > Fulvimonas yonginensis. Next base: position 25,573 of record NZ_JBBBNY010000012.1, on the reverse strand, counting down.
TCGTGCCTGCGGCCGCCGTCGCGGCAAGCATCAGGTAGGGACCCATGGAAACCTCCTTGCCGTCGGACATGCATGAACACGGTAGAAGACGCACCCGCGCACGGCAGCGGTGCGCATCTCAGGACACCGGCCGCCGCTCCGGCCGCATGCCCTCGCCACGCAGCAGCAACCAGGCCGCCACGGGAACGAAGGTCAGGAACACCAGCGGCAGGTAGGCGGCGGTGTACGCATCATCGAAGCGGGTGCCCAGCAGGTAGGTGTCGCCCATGCGCAGCAGCAGGCGCAGGGCGTTGAGGCCGAAGGCCGCGCGCGCCAGCCAGTCGATGCGCCGCTCGCCCAGGCCGAGGCAGACCAGCACGCTCGCGATCGTCCAGCCCAGGCCGAGCGGGAAATACAGCGCGTGCTGCACGGCTTCGAAGGCGGCCTTCGCCGCCAGCACGCCCGAGCGCTCCAGCGCCGATGTCGCCGCTTCGTACTGCGCCGGCAGGTGCAGGAACACGTAGAACAGCTCGACCGAGCGCAGCTGGATTTCGAGCACGCAGAACACGAGGAAGCCGAGAAGCGCGGCCACCCCGCACGCGGGCGCCCGACGCGCGACCAGGCCGCAAGTGACCAGGAACAGGTAGATCAGCGCGGGAAAGGCCAGCAGCATGGCCACGGCCCGCGTCAGGTTGATCGGCAGCGGCCCTTGCAGCAGTTGTGCCTCGGGCGCGGACGCCGGTGGCAGCTGCGCGAAGGCGTACCACTGGAAGGTCTGGATGGCGACGTAGGCCAGCGCGACGGCCGCCGCGGCGATACGGTGCTTCCTGGAGTCGAACACGGGCGCCCTCCCCACTGGGACGCGCCAGTATTCCGTTGCGTCCGCCACGCGTGACCTGCCATTGGTCACGCCCGGCAGCGGCGCGCGCGCCGGGCCGCACGGATCGTTCACCGGCACGCGGACAGGCGCGTGCAGGCCGGGCCGTGCGCGCTTTCCAGGGCCCACGCATCGCACATCCGTGCATCGGCATCGCCCTGGCGCTCGGCGACCACCGGGTCCGGCGGCAGGGGCGGCGGGCGCGGAGCACTGGCGTACGAGGAAAGCCCCTTGCCCGCCAGGCCGCCGGGGGCCACGCGAAGAACCAGTACGTAAGAGGCATCGACGCCCTCCGGGTCGAGGTCCACCCATACCCCGCCGAGGCGCTCGCCCCGCCACAGGGCGGGACCCGCCCGAGGCCCGCCGAGCAGGCCGTGCCGGCGAAGCGTGGTGAACAGGAAGCACCCGTTCACCGGCTCGCCACCCGGGGTGGTCCGTACCGCCCCGGCTGCGTCGCGCATCGGCATGGCGAGCAGCACCAGCGTGCCCTCCGCCCACGGCACCCCCGCGTTGCAGGAGCCCTCGCAGATCCGCAGCCGGTATCGGCCGGGCACGCTGGGCGGCGCCTGGGCAAGGGCTGCGGGTGCGACCAGCAGGGCGAGCAGGAGCAGGCGGGCGAACATGGCGCATCCCCGCGTACGTGGGCAGTCAGCGTACGAGGCGACCCCGCCCTCGCCCGTGAAGGCATGCCCCGGTCTCACGCAGCGGGCCCGGCGTGGAACAGCGCCACCCGGTCCGCCACGGGCGGCGCGTCGGTGCGCAGCCACGGCTCGTCGGCCAGCGCCAGGGTGCATGGGCCGAAGCTGCACAGCCGCAGGTTGCGGTGGGCAGCCTCGGCGCGCAGCGCGTCGAGCATCGCGCGCAGCACCGTGCCGCGGAACGGCGTGTAGAGGAAGAACACGGTGCCCGTCGACAGGTCGGCCGCGCGTGCGTCCTGCGCGAGGAAGTGCGCCCGATCCAGTCCCAGCGCGCGTGCCGCGCTCCGCGCGCTGGCGACGTAGGCGGGCGCGATCTCGATGCCGACCGCGCGCGCCGCGGTGCAGGCCGCAGCCAGCAGGGGAACGTGGCCCAGCCCGGCGCCGAGGTCGACCAGCACGTCGCCCGCGTGGAGGTTCAGGCGCAGGAGCATGTCCAGCACGTGGCGCGCCGGCGTCGGCTGGTAGAAGACCATCTCCGGCGGCAGGGCGGGCACCTCGCCCGGGTCGGGCGACCGCAGGACGCCGGCGACCAGTTCGTCCAGCGCGTCGTAGCCCTCGCCCCCGGGCGGCGCCTCGGTCTCCGCCCGCCAGTGCTCGAGCAGGCGGGGCCCGGCACCGGCGCGCACGGCGGCGCGCAGGCGCCGGTGCAGCGCCGCGTCCGCGCGGTCCAGCCGTCGCCACAGCGCCTGCACGTCGGCGGGAAGACCGGCGATCGCCTCGCCATCGGCCACCTCCGGCCAGCGCGCCTCGATGCCCGCGCGCAGCTCGGCGCGCGCCCGCCAGGCGCCGGGCGCGTCGAGCGTGCCGATGACCGGATCCGGCGCGAGCCTTGGCAAGTCCGCGGACAGCCGCACGCCGCTACATCTGCTCCATCGGCAGTACCCGCCGGCGGGCACGCTCCTGCAGCGAGCACTCGCGCAGGGTGTCGGCCAGCCCTTCCAGCCCGGGAATGCCGAACAGGTCGACCATCGGCATCTCCGGGTCGGAGGAGTGCAGCTGCACGCGGCACAGGCCGACCAGGCGCATGCCCAGCGGCTTGAGCACGTCGAAGTGGTCCACGCGGAACAGCTCGAGGTTGTCCTGCGACTTGGACAGCAGGCCGCGCTCGACGCGCACGCGCTGGGTGGTGATGGTGAAGGTGAGGCTCAGGCTGCGCAGCCAGTAGACCAGCAGGGCGAGGCCCAGCGTGCAGACGACGATCACGTACTGGCCGAAGGTGTAGAGCGCGCGGGGGTGGCCCGCGAACAGGGTCTTCTCGACACTCGCCTCGTGGGTCGCCACGTAGGCGTCGATGTCGGTGCCGCAGTAGCGGCATTTGCGTGCCGCGGCCTGGATCAGTTCGGCGCAGGCCGGGCAACGCTTCATTTCGTCGTTCATCACCCTCACCTCTGCTGGCGCAGGTCCGTTCCGGCGGCGATGGTAGCGCCGATCCGTGCGGGCCACGCGATGCGGCGGTGCGCCGCGTCGGATCGCGGACGGCCTTTCGACGCCGTGCTCAGCCCGAACGCCCGGCCGAGCGCCCGACGCCCCAATGGCCGAGCGCGGCCGCCGCCAGCAGCAGCACCATCGAGATGCCGGTCGATGCGTGCAGCCCGCCCACGATGCCCTGCGCACGGTTGCCCGCCAGGGCACCGAACAGCGCCACGCCCATGGCACCGGCCGCCTGGCGCGCGGCATTGAGCACCGCCGAGGCCACCCCGGACCACGCCTTGTCCACCGCGGACAGCACCGTGTGCGTCATCGCCGGCACGCCCAGGCCCATGCCCAGCGGCAGCAGCGCGAACGCAGGCAGCATCCGCCAGTACGAACTGCCGGCGTCGACCCACAGCAGCGGGATGAACGCCGCCGCGGCGACCAGCGCGCCCACGGTCATCGGCTGCCGCGCCCCGGCGCGGCCGACCCACCAGCCACTGACGATGTTGATGAGGAAGAAGGTCGCGGTCAGCGGCAGGTAGGCCAGGCCGGTCCGCACCGGGCTGTAGTGCAGCACGGTCTGCAGGTACAGGCTCAGCAGGAACACCAGCCCGTAGTAGGCCAGGTTGACCGCGATGCCGTAGCCCACCGCGCTGCTGAACCCCGGCAGGCGGAAGAAGTGCAGCGGCAGCATCGGGTGCGGGCTGCGCCGCTCGACGTGCAGGAAGCCGCCACCGGCCGCCAGCGCCAGGGCGAAGCCGCCGATCACCCAGGGACTGGACAGGCCGAGCGGACGCGCCTCGATCACGGCGCCGATCAGCGCCCCCAGCATGGCCACCGCGAGCACCTGCCCGGCCAGGTCGAAGCCGTCCGGCGCCGGCTTGCGGATGGTTTCCGGCAACGCCCAGGCCAGCGCGACGCCGACCGCACACACCGGCAGGTTGACCAGGAAGATGCTGCGCCAGCCGCCGAGGCCGAGCAGCAGCCCGCCCAGGATCGGCCCCGCGGCGATGGCGATGGCGCCCGCCGCCGTCCACCAGCCGATGGCACGCGCGCGGACCGCGGGCGCATGCGCGGTGGCATGGTTGAGCAGCGCCAGCGAACTGGGCAGCATCGTCGCCGCGCCCAGGCCCTGCAACGCGCGCCCGGCAACCAACCAGCCGATGCCCGGCGCCAGGCCGCAGGCCAGCGAAGCCAGTGCGAACAGCGCCATGCCGGCGAGAAACACCTTGCGCGCGCCGATCCGGTCGCCCAGGTAACCCATGCTGAGCAGCAGCGCGGCGAACACCAGCGCATAGCCGTCCACCACCCACTGCAGGCGATCGACGCCCGCCTGCAGCTGCGCGGCGATCCGTGGCAGCGCCACGTTCACGATGGTCACGTCCAGCTGCACCAGCGCGAAACCGAAGCTGGTGGCGGTGGTGACTCTTGCGATGCCGTGCGGGGAGTTCATCGGCGGCGGTCGAGGGGAGGACCCAGGTCAGCCGCGGCGGCAGGTGAACGCTTCGATGGGCATCGAAGGATGCCTTGCGGCCGATCGCCGTATCGCCGGCGGGCGCCCCCGTCCGACACCCTGCGGCCATGCGGTCCGTCCGCACCGATCGCCTGCCGTGGAATTTTCATGAAGCGGATCCTCGCGACCTCCAGGCCCGCGCGGCATCGACCACCACGCGCGGCAGCACCCTCACGGCAATGCTGCGGACATGCACCCGCAAGCAGACGGTGCCAAAAGGCCCGGCCATGATCCGGGCGAGGTGCGGGCCGACCCGGACCGGTTCAAGGGCAATGCCGGCACGGCCACGTGGGCGCGACCTTCGGCAGCGCAGCGTACGGACGTCAGGCCCGCCTGCACGGGTCGCATCCTGGGCGCCGTCGTCCGTACGCTGCACGGACGGGCGGTCCGCGCTAGCATGCGCCGGCAGTGCGGCCCGCATGCGGCCGCCTCCTTCACCCACAAGGAACGCCATGAGCCTGCATTGCGCAACTCGGCGGGGTGCCTGCCGATGACCCTCCTGCAGAACGAAGCGCCCGCGACGCGGGTGGCCGACCCGGTCATCGTGGTCAAGGGCCTGGACAAGACCTACGGCTCCGGCTTCCAGGCGCTCAAGCCGATCGACCTGACCATCCGCCGCGGCGAGATCTTCGCCCTGCTCGGCCCCAACGGTGCCGGCAAGACCACGCTGATCAGCATCATCTGCGGTATCGTCAATCCCGGCCACGGCACGATCACCGTGGACGGCCACGACGTGGTGCGCGAGTTCCGCGCCACGCGCTCGCGCATCGGCCTGGTGCCGCAGGAACTGACCACCGACGCCTTCGAGACGGTGTGGAACACGGTCAGCTTCAGCCGCGGCCTGTTCGGGCTGCCGCCCAAGCCCGCGCACGTGGAGCAGGTGCTGCGCGACCTGTCGCTGTGGGACAAGCGCCACAACAAGATCCTGACCCTTTCCGGAGGCATGAAGCGGCGCGTGATGATCGCCAAGGCGCTCGCGCACGAGCCGAAGGTGCTGTTCCTCGACGAGCCCACCGCCGGCGTCGACGTCGAACTGCGGCGCGACATGTGGAACCTGGTGCGGCGCCTGCGCGACGAGGGCGTCACCATCATCCTCACCACCCACTACATCGAGGAGGCCGAGGAGATGGCCGACCGCGTGGGCGTGATCAGCAAGGGCGAGCTGATCCTGGTGGAGGAGACCGCCACGCTCATGCACAAGCTCGGCAAGAAGGAGCTCACCCTGCAGTTGCACGACCCGCTGGCGGCGATCCCGCCCTCGCTCTCCCGCTACCCGCTGGCGCTATCCGCCGACGGTGCCGAGCTCACCTACACCTACGACACCCAGGCCGAACACACCGGCATCACCGCCTTGCTCGGCGACCTCGCCGCCGCGGGCATCCGCTTCCGCGACCTCAGCACGCGCCAGAACTCGCTGGAAGAAATCTTCGTCGACCTGGTGAGGAGCCGCTGATGAACTGGTATGCCATCGCCGCCATCTACAAGTTCGAGATGGCCCGCACGCGGCGCACGCTGATGCAGTCGATCGCCTCGCCGGTGCTCTCGACCTCGCTGTACTTCGTGGTATTCGGCTCGGCCATCGGCTCGCGCATCACCTCGGTCGAGGGCGTGAGCTACGGCGCCTTCATCATCCCGGGGCTGATCATGCTCTCGCTGCTGATGCAGAGCGTGTCCAACGCCTCGTTCGGCATCTACTTTCCCAAGTTCACCGGCACCATCTACGAGATCCACTCCGCGCCGGTGTCGTTCGTGGAGATCGTCGCCGGCTACGTCGGGGCGGCCGCGACCAAGTCGGTGATCGTCGGCGTGATCATCCTGGCCACGGCGCGCCTGTTCGTCGATTACCAGATCGCCCATCCGCTGCTGATGGTCGCGTTCCTGCTGCTGACCTCGATCACCTTCAGCCTGTTCGGCTTCATCATCGGGATCTGGGCGGACAACTTCGAGAAGCTGCAGGTGATCCCGCTGCTGGTGATCACCCCGCTCACATTCCTGGGCGGCAGCTTCTACTCCATCCACATGCTGCCGCCGTTCTGGCAGAAGGTGACCCTGCTCAATCCGGTGGTCTACCTGGTCAGCGGCTTCCGCTGGAGCTTCTACGACCTGGCCGACGTCGCCGTCGGCACCAGCCTGGCGGCGATCACGGGCTTCCTGGTCGCCTGTCTGGCGTCGGTCGGCTGGATCTTCCGCACCGGCTACAAGCTCAAGAGCTGAGCGCGGCGACCGCGTCGCGCGAGGGAGCGCGCACCACCCTCCCCGCATCGAGGGCGATCACCCGGTCCGCCATGTGGAAGTAGCGATCGTCGTGGCTGATCGCCACGACGGTCTTGCCGCCGGCCTTCAGCGCGGGCAGCAGGGTGCGGTAGAAGTGGTCGCGAAAGTGCACGTCCTGGTCGGCGGCCCACTCGTCGAAGAAGAAGATGTCGCGGTCCTCGGCGTAGCACTGGAGCAAGGCCAGTCGCTTGCGCTGGCCGGTGGACAGCGCCAGCCGGGACAGCTCGCCCTCGTGCGCCTCCACCTGGGCGTCCAGGTCGAGCACGCGCAGCAGTTGCTCGATCCGCTCGTCGGACAAGCGATTGCCCGCCGCGTCCAGCACGTGGGGGAACAGGAAGAAGTCGCCGAACACCCCGGTGAACCGCTCCCGGTACGAGCGCAGGTCCGTCTCGATGGGCGTGTCGTCGAGATAGATGGTTCCGGCGTGCGGCCTCAGCAGGGAGGTCAGCAGGAGCAGCAGCGTGGACTTGCCGCTGCCGTTGCCGCCCACGATGAAGATCGTCTCGCCGCGCGCGATCTCCAGATCGACAGGGCCCACCGTGGGCTTCGCCGCGGCGCTGCCCGGGTAGCTATAGCAGACGCCCTGCAGCCTGATCGTGCGCCACGACTCGAACGTCCGGCGCCGCGCCGCCCTGGGCACGTTGGCGTCCGCATCGACGTCGGCATCCAGCCCGACGCGCTCCAGGTGCCGCAGGCTTGCCGCCCCGACGGCCACCTGCCGCCCCGCGCTCACGATGAAGCTCACCGGCCCGCCCAGGAATACCGCACCGATCACGAAGCGGACGATGGTGTCCTGCCTCATCGCGAAGGCGGCGTATCCGAGATAGACGATCAGGAAGACCGAACCGTACATGACGGCCATCGACCAGGCCTCGTTGAGCCCCAGGCCCGCGTGGGCCCGCACCATGAGGCCACGCGCGCGGCCGATGGCGGGGAGCATCAGCTCGTCGGAGAACTGCCTGGCGCGCGCGGCATTGAGGCTCATCTCCTTCTTGCCTTCGCCGATGAACCGGAAGTACTCGAATACCTTCTCGTTGGCCTGGCGCAGTTCATCGAGTCTGTCCCGCATGACGCGCTCGAGCGCCAGCGAGGCTGCCAGGCTGGTGCCCAGGAACAGCAACAGCGTGCCGAGCAGCGCGATCGACACGGTCGCGAGGTAGCTTGCATACAGCACGGCGAGCAGCAGGTTGTAGGCAAGCAGGGGCGCCACCAGCGCGAGCGGCGCGATGGCTGCGACGTCCTCGATGAGCGAGCCGAACACCGCGTGCTTGCGGTCGGCCAGCTTCTCGTACTCCATGGCGACGAAGCGGCGCGAAAGCTCCGTCCGCAGCTGTGCTACCAGGCTCCCGCCCAGCCGCGCCAGCAGCAACTGGGACAGGGCGTTGGTGGCGAGCAGGCAGGCCAGCCACAGGATGCCCAGCAGCAGCGGGCGCGACGCCGGGCCATGCATGCCCGCCGAGGCCAGCCGGTTGATGTGCGACAACAGCGCCACCGTGGAGGCGGCGCTGGCGCAGGACAGCAGCGCCGCGCCGGCAAGTGTCCGGTAGTGCTGGCGCAGGAAGCGTCCGAGGATCATGGGCCGGCGGCTAGGCGGTCAGGAGCTCGGCTTCGAACGCCTGGCTCCTCGGGTACTCGTCCAGGCGGCACTCCATCAGCAGAGGTGAGGGAATACGGCAATCCGGATGCATGCGCAGGAGCTGGTGGATGGATCCGGAAATGCCACTCATGAACCCTGGCGTGAAGGCATCCCTCGCCAGGCCGCCGACAATGCCGTGCTCCTCGATGCTCGACAGGATCAAGGCGCTGTCGGGCAGGGCATCGGCCGGCCGCAGGTCGGGCGCGACCGCACTCGCGCGCATCATCAGCTCCCACATGCTCAGGTCGCCGTGGCACAGCGTGTGGCTGTAACCCCAGCCGCCGCGCCGTGCCGCCTGCACGGCGCGGCGCAAGGTGCCCAGGTGGCGCTCGTCGCCGGTGCGCGTGTAGAGATCGCAGGCAGCCAGGCCGATGCCCACGCTGCCGTGGCACCAGGTGTTGGGGAAGTCGCGGCTCTCCGGCTTGCGCACGTCGACCCAGTTGCCGAACTCGGGGCGATAGAGCGAGTCCTCGAACTCGAACGCCCGCTCGCCCAAGGCCAGCCAGCGGGCGCGGTCGGCGGGGCTGCCCGCCGCGCTCATTGCCAGGCGGGTCAACGCCCAGCCGATGCCGGTAGCGCCGTGGGCGAATCCGCCGATCGGTTCGTCGAACACCGAGGCGGGCCAGCGCGCACCGCGTGCATCGACGATCGCAGCCCGTTCCAGCCGTCGGCCCGCCTCCACTGCCAGGTCCAACCAGCGCGCGTCGCCCGTCACCTCGGCGAGCTGGAGCACGGGCACGATCGCACCGGCCACGCCTTCCAGGATGTCGAGGACGCGCTCCTCGTCGAGATTCCAACGCGCCAGCACATGCCCCTGCCGCAGCGCCATGGCGAGATGATCGGCCTGTGGCTGGAGCGCATGCAGCGTCAGCCAGGCAAGGATCTGCGCGCCCAGTCCGATGAAGCCGCCCACCGCCTCGGCTGGGCGTGCCTCTTCCGTACGACGCCAGACCCCGAGCACGCCGCGCAGCGCCTCCTCCACACCCTCCACCGGGTCGGCGCGGCCCTGCCGCATTTCATGCAGGTAGCCGGCCAAAGCGATCGCGATGCCGCTCAAACCCACGTAGAGGTTGGCCTGCAGGCTGCGCATGGCCCAGCCGCCACGCCCCAGGATGGGGCTGATCCAGGTCATCGTGCCGTCGCTCCCCCGCACGGAGAGCTGCAGCAGCTCTCGCAGCGTCAACGCTGCCATCGCGCGCCGGCGGCGGTCCAGGTTGGCCGCGCTGGGGTGTCGCGGCTTGAGGTCGTAAGGCGAGCGCTTGTCGTCGTTAAGGCGCGCGTTGAGGTGGGCGGTGACCAGCGCACCGCGGATCGTGAGTTCCTCCAGATCCGGCCGCATCGCGCGCCACGCCTGGAACACCTCGTCGAGCTGCTTTTGGTCGAGGGTATTGGCGAACACGGGGATGTCGCCGTAGCGCATGTCGTCGATCTCGGCAGCGATCGCCGCCGGCTCCGTCGGTGCGACCAGGGATACGGCCGAATTCTTCTCCAACAGGTCGCGCGCCCGCTCGATTGCGGCCACCTCGTCGTGCAGCGAGGCCGGATGCCACAGCATGCGCATGATCTCGACATAGATCTGCGTGGCGCGGCGGATGCGCCGGATGCGGCAGCCGAGAAACACTTGGAGCCGCGGCGCGAGCACTCCCTCGCGATCCATCGCCGCAAAGCGCTCGGTGAGCTCCAGGAACCCCCCCACGATGTCGGACCAGAACCGCGAGATGTTCGGGTTTTCGCACGGGTGGTTCCTTGCCGTGCCGATATCGACACTGACCAGGCCGAAGCGCGCCTCGGCGGTGCCGTGCTGCAGGATCTCGGGCACGCGGATCTTCGGCTGCTCGCCCGGCAGCGCGCCGATGGCGGAGATGTCGACGCCGTCCAGGCCCAGTACCGGCGCGCGGAACGGCACCAGCCCGGTGCGCAGCACCGACGAACGGATCATCGCCTCGGCCAGGTCCACCGCCTGCCCCAGCCCGGAGGGCCTGGCGGGCGGGTCGGGAACGAACAGGCTTTCCACATCCACCACGTACGGCACCGGCCCCGAGGCGATCAGGTTCTCGTGGTGGATGTCGGTGCCGCCGAGCAGGCGCATCACCGCGAGCCAGTGCCCGATGTTGCGGTAGAAGAGCTTCAGCTCGCCCTCGTCCGCGCAATAGCGGTGGTCGGCGAACGCGGTCCAGCCATATGCGCCGCGGTCCAGCACCGCGGGTACGCGGATGGCATGCTCCACGCCCGGGAAGAGATGCCCGAGGAATGCCTGCAGCGCCGCATCGATGCGCAGCGAGCGTGGCTTGTACATGACCTTGCCGCCATCGAAGTCGAGTTGCGCCACCGTCTGGCCGCCATCATGCACGTCGCCCTCGCCCAGACTGACGGCGCGCAGGGCGCCGGCGGGCCGCCCGCCCATCAATCCACGAAGCGCGTCGCGATCGCAGGCGATGCGCCCGGCCAACCGGACGACGGCGTCGCCCTGTTGCGCCAGCGCTCGCCCGAGCCGGGCCTCCAGCACGGGGTAACGCCGCCGTAGCCCGTCCCTGAAGGCCTCGCACGTGGCCAGATCGAGGAACTGGGCGAACTTGTCCTTTTCGTCCGCCGCGGTGAGCTGCCCGGCCAGCTTGGCCGCGTGCAGCTCGAGCAGGAGGACCCGGTTGAGTTTGCGCTGCGCGCTTTCGCGCAACGCGCGGATCGCCTCCTCGACGAGGACGGAGCGCTCGTCGGCACCCAGGCCCGGCAGCGACAGAAGCCTGTCGGTCACGGACCGCCTGGCGTCCAGGGTCAGGACGTCGATGATGGTGAGGAACGTATCGTTCGACGGCTCGTCGTTCATGCTCGATACCCGGCAATGAGGGGGTGAGCTCGTCCGCAGCCGTGGCGCGCCACGGCTGCGGCGAAGTCAGATCAACAGCAGAGCACCGGACGCGAAGCCGTGCAGGAGCTGCAGTTGGTCAGCAGCGCGATGTCGGTGTTCGTCACGGCGGCGATCGTCACCTCGTGACCTTCGGTGTAGAGCGGGCCGGCCGGATTGGCGTAGCCGTTGACGCTGTCGGAACCCTTCAACCAGCCTGCCACGATGTTTTCGGTTTCCATGTGCGTACTCCTTGGGTGAGTGGATTGCGCTCATGACACACGTGCGTCACCGCAGTGAGCGCAACTGCGGTGATGCGTCGCGACGCAAGACGGTTCCACACGAGCGGGGCGCCCGTGGATGAAGGAAGCGGGGAATGGGGCGCAGGGTCGAGCGGGACGGCCCGGACGAGGTCCTCTCCCTGCCATGCATGCTTCATCACGCGATGCCCCCTGCATGCGTATGGCCACCTGCCGTGGCCTGTCCCTGAAGCGCCCTGCGGGCGTCCTTGAATCCGCGGCTAGTCAACCATCCGCCGCGGTGAAGGAGTCGTGAGGCGAGCCCCGGCAAAATGAGAGCTGACGCACAAGACGAACACATGGGCAAGAACACCTGGCCGGAGCCGCGCGTCGAGAACCCGACCGGTACCGCAGCGCTACGCGGCTCGGAGGCCCGACCACGGGCGGGCCCGGCTTCCCTTCCGCTGCGCATGGCCAGGCGCGGCCCTGCTTAGATGCCCTCTTCGCAAAGGCCGCGGCATCCTCTGCGGTCGCCGCGTGATCGATGCCGCACGACGGCGGGCGACACGTTGGCTCCGACCCGTGGTCGCGACGTCGCCATGGCGGCATCGGGACGACCACACGCAACGACCCACCGACGGGCTGCATCCGGCAGCCCCGCACGCCCGCATTTCCGTCCGGCCCCATGCGCTCGGACGGCGGGCGACACCGAGCGAGGAGGCGATGTACACGACGACGACACCTGCCCGGATCGGCCCGGCCGTGCGCCGGTTGATCGACACCGTCACGCCGGGTGGCCAGGCGCGCTACCTGCGCGTCCGGCCCGAACCCGGCGCGACGGTCAACGAGTGCTTTTCCAACGTGCGCGCCAAGCGTGCTCGCGACGGCGGCCGCATGCTTTGCGGCTGGCAGCTCTGGGAGTGGCCACGCGTGATGGTGGAAGCCGAGTTCCATGCCGTCTGGCTGTCACCCGAGGGCGAGATGGTGGAGATCACCCCCAAGCCGCACGGCGAAACCCAGGTGCTGTTCGTACCGGACGAGCGCCGCCGTCACGATGGCACCGTGGTCGACAACGTGCGCATGGCGCTGCACGAAGACCAGCTCATCGAGCATTTCATCCGCGTCAGTGGGGCCATCGTGCAGGTCGCGGCGCACAGCGGGTGCGCCACACGACACGGCCGGGTCTGGGTGCCCGAGGAACAGATCGCCCCCTGGCGGCAGGTGCAGCGCTTCCTCGGGCGTTCGATCCATGCCGGCCTGCGCGAGGACGACCCCTGCCCCTGCGGCAGCGGATCGCACTACCGGCGATGCCACGGTCGGGAGCTCGAGGAGGCGCTGGCCTGAGCGTGGCGGGACCCGCGCTCGCGCCCTGCGATCAAGGCACGGCCTTCCGCCTCAACCGGCCACCGCGCAGCAATCCGCCGCGTACCCGCGCAAGGCCTCCATGACGCGCAGGTACGGCGCCGGCCCATGGCTGATGCGTGCCACCCCGAGCTGGGCCAGCCGGGCAGCGGACGGCAGCATCGGCATCACCATCACGTTCACGGGGAGCGCCACGCCTGCGCACAGTTCCGCGATGAGCTCTTCGGCCACCAGGCCGGGTACGAAGAAGCCACTCGCACCCGCCTCGGCGTAGGCGGCGGCCCGCTCGATGGCTGCAGGCAGCAGGCCGGCGTGTTCCGCCGCCGGCGACTGCAGGAACAGGTCGGTGCGGGCATTGACGAACAGCGGCAGGCCGGCAGCGTCGGCGCGCGCCCGGATCGCGCGAAGGCGCGCCTGTTGCTGCGCGATCGCGTGGAGACCGCCTGCCGCAGCGCGGTCCTCGAAGTTGATGCCCGCCACGCCGATGTCGAGCAGCCCGCCAAGGTGCTCGGCCACGCGCTCGGGCTCGGTGGCGTAACCGCTCTCGAAGTCCACGGTCAGCGGAAGCCTCGTGGCCATCGCGATGCGCTCGTACACCTGCAGGGCGACATCCAGCGGCAGCTTCTCGCCATCGGCGTAACCCTGCGCGGCGGCGACCGACCAACTGCTGGTCGCGATGGCGCTCGCACCGGCATCGGCGACGGCGCGCGCACTGCCCGCGTCCCAGGCATTGCACAGCACCAGCGGCCTGCCGCGTACGTGGAGCGCGGCAAATTGTTCGGCTTTCTCTCGTGCACTCATGAGGACTCCTTGGGGGATCGGATCCACCGCCCAGGTGGCAGCCTCGGCCTCTCGGCTGCACGCACCTGCCTGTGACGGCGGCGATCCTTTGCGATGGGTGGGGGCGAGCATGATCGGGCGGCGCGACAAGCGCTGCAATGACCTGGCAGGTCATGCCGCGATCGCGGCCACTGGCGGGGCGTCCTGCCCCCTCGCCTGGTCGGACGGAGGGCCCATGTCCCGCCGGACCGGGCGATCGACCGACGGCGCCGAAGCGCACCTTCGGCCTGCCCTCGCTTTTCCGCAGGAAAGCGGGCGAGGCGCCCGAATTGCCCCCGGAAAGCCCGTTTGCGCGTATGCAATGCAGCGCCTTCCCTGCACGACGGATGCGTCCCGACATGTCCTGGTTCGACCATCCACTGATCCTCAGGGGCCGCTGGCCGAACCGTGGCCGCTCGAGGAAGACGCACTGCCCGAGTTGTTCGAGGTCGCCCGCGATCCCGGCCTCTGGCGGCTGACCTCCGTGGATTATTCCGATCCCGCGCTCTTCTACCCCAGTTTCGAAACCGCCCTGCACGAGCGACGCCTGGGCAAGACCTACCCGTTCGTGGTGCGCCTTGCCGGCAGCGGCCGGATCGTCGGCACCACCCGCCTTCTGGACATTCAACCCAACGCCAGGAAGCTCGAGATCGGCGTGACCTGGCTCGCGCGCGAGTGCTGGGGCCAGGGCATCAACGCCGGATGCAAGCAGCTGCTGCTCGCCTACTGCTTCGAAAAGCTGGCCGCCAACCGCGTCCAGTTCCGGGCCAAGGCCGACAACGGACGCTCACGCCGCGCCCTGGAAAAGATCGGTGCGGTCTTCGAAGGTGTCCTGCGGCAGGACACGATCGAGCCCAACGGCTCCCCAGGGACACGGCCTTCTACAGCATCCTGCGCGAGGAATGGCCTTCGGTGAACGCCCGCCTGAGTGACCTGCTCGGCATGCCACCGACACCGCAGGGCCCGCACCGTCCTCAATGACAACAATGTCGGTCGAAAGCGGCGGCGACCTGCCGGTCGCCCCCGCCATTTCACACCAGGCAAAGACGCTCCGGCCCGGTGCCGGCGCACGCCTGGTCACGTCCGGATGGCATGCCAGGGCCCGTATAGCGGCAGACCGGGCCCGCATCCCTGCGGGTTCAGATTCCGTCGTCCGCCGGAAGGGTGAGCTCCGCGCGCTGCTGGGCGTCGGCGGTGTTCCACCGGCGCAGGTAGTCGAGCTTCTTGGCACGGATGTCCGCCTCGTGCTCGCTGTACCACTGTTCCGCTGCCGGCGTTACCGTGACCCAGTCGGTCTTGGCCATCCACTGGCGGAAATCGCTCGATTGCGTGCCGTACTTCGCGTCGGGCCGGTTATGGATGGGCAGCAGCGAGAAGCGCGCCTTCCACACGCCCAGGCGCGGGCTCACCAACGTGTAGTAGGTCTTCCCGGCGTCCAGATGAGCCACCATGAAGTCGGCATTTTCCGCCACCACCATGAACAAGTGATCGCCGGGATCGGCCTGGTAGGCGATCTTCGTCTTGGTCGAGACGATGCCGATGAACTTGTCCTTGTCACCGGTGTCGTACACCGACGACTGGATGGCGCCGCCCAGCGAGGAGGGGCGCATGAACACGACCAAGGCCTTGCCCGGTGCCGGCTTCGGCTCCGCCCCCCCGCCTTCGTCATCAGCGACGACTGGCACCCCGCCAGCCCTGCAAGCAGCAGCAGCCCTACGCTCCATCGAATCAAACGCATTTCTGTTTCCCCTCGGTTCCACTACCAAAAATGCGGCCGCTTCGAGCGACCGCTCCCTGTCGCACGATGCGGACCTCATGCGACGAATCTTGCGCAGGTGTTCGCTCCTGGTCGTCAGCCTGCTGCGTCAAATGCCCCATGGCGCGTCCCGCAGGGGCGGCGGAGGTGACGGTGGCGCTAGCGGCGCGTACGGCAAAGGCGCCTGCGTTCGGGGCTTGATCGGATGGCTGAAAAGGTAGGCATCGAACTTGACGATCGCGTGCCCAGGGCCGACCACATAGGCGGCCTCGCGCAGAAGCGCTTTACGTGAGGGAACGGGCACCTTGCCACTGGTCTGCACGTAGCGGGTCAGCTGGTCGATCACGACCGAGGCCTTGAGGAAGGGCCTGTCCTCGGGGAGATGATCGTTGTACATCGCGACGACACCCGCCGCATGCCAGGTGGACACGGTGCCACCCGGGATGTAGATGAATCCACCCGCGACCGGGATGGCGCTGGCGCCATCGCGATCGGTCAGGACCATCGGTTGCAGCCGTGCGCGCCCATCCTGGTCGAAGCTGCTGTTGGTCGGCCGGGCATCCGGGCTGACCGTGAAGTAGGTGTAGCCGCGCGACGCGGTCAACTGGGCGCAACGGAAGATCCAGAAGTACCAGACCCGGTCGCTGGATGCGTAGCCGTTGCCATCGAAGCGCACGTCATAGTGCGTATCGTCGATCCGACGCTCGCTGTAGCCGCCGGTGATGCCGCGCTTGCCGTATCCCGTGGCACACCCTTGCAGCGCGCACGCGACCACGACGAGCAGCCGTCCTCACCATCCTTGGCATGGCATCTCCCCTGATTGCCAATCCTTTCCGGACGGCTTGTAGCCCGCCACCCGGTCCCCCTGCGCAACTTTGCACTGCACTGCGTCTCAATTCAAGAACGCGGAGCCACTCGCCGGCTGGCACGTCCCCCGGACGGTCGGGTCCTCTGCGTCAAACGTGGAAACTATTCTTTCGACGGTGCGCGCCCGATGTAGTCGACCCGGCGAAAGCGCAGGGCGGACCAGTCGTCGTCGATCGCGACCTGGCGCACGCTGTCGAAACCCTTGGCGCGGATGACGTCCCAGCCCGTGTCGCGGTTGAACTCGCAGCGGTAGCGCCTGGAAGCCTTCTTGGGGTAGGCGAACCACAGCACCGCATCGCCCTCGGCCTTGTCCGCGAGCAGCGCAGACAGGGCATCGAGCTCGCTCTGCGTGGTCACGAAGGCCAGCGCGAAACTGATCGTGGCGGGCCTGGCCGGATCGCGCACGACGGCCACGCCGGTCAGCGCCTGCAGTTCCGACTCGAACGTCGGTGGCGCATCGACCACGACGATCTCTGTCTGGTTCTTCAGGTTGAGCTTGGCGAAGATGGGTGGCACGCGCGACTCCTGTAGGCTTGAGCTCACTACGCTAGCTCATATCGCTTCCGTGGCCGGAGCCGTGCCGCCTGGCGCCCTGCTGTTGCGGCAGCTGCCGCGCCCTCCCTGGTGCGACTCGGTCAGAACCCTGGCGGCCGCTCCCGCGCCACCCCGGCCTTCGCCTCCAGCGCGCGGCCGACACGGCCCAGCGTGCCCTCCTCGAACAGCCGGCCGATCAGCGTGACGCCGTAGGGCACGCGGTGCGGCCTGGGCAGCATCGGGCGCGGGTGTGCCGGGTTGGGCGCCCAGTCGCTGCGCACCTGGCTCACCTCGACGAAGCCGGTGCGCAAGGTGAGCGAGGGATGGCCGGTCATGTTGGAGATCACCAGCATCTCGTCGCGCAGCGAGGGCACCAGCAGCAGGTCGACCTCGCCCATCACGCGTGCCATTTCGGTCGCCACCTTGCGGCGCAGGCGATCGGCCTGCACGAAATCCACCGCGGAGAGGAAGCGTGATTCACGGAACAGGTTCGGCCAGGCATCCGGGGTCTGCTCGCGCATCCGGTCGGCGGCGCCGGAAAGCGTGAGTTCCTCGAACGCCGCGGCCGATTCTGCGAACAGCAGCAGGTTGAGGTCGTCGTAGGGCCAATCCGGCAGCGACACGGCAGTCGGCACCAGGCCGAGCGCGCGCAGCTGCTCGAGCGCGGCGCGGTCCAGCTCGGTGGCCGGCGCCTCCTTCATCCAGCCGGGGAAGTAGCCGACTTTCAGGCCCTTGATCGGGGCCGCGGCCTCGTAGTCCAGGTGTGCCGGCACGCTGGCGGTGTCGCCGGCGTCCGGAGCGCTGATGGCGCGCAGTACCAGCAGGGTGTCCTCCACCGAGCGGGCGATCGGCCCCAGCTTGTCCATCGTCCAGCACAGCGTCATCGCGCCGGTGCGCGGCACGCGGCCGTAGGTCGGGCGCAGGCCGGTGGTGCCGCAACGCATGCACGGGCTGATGATGCTGCCCTGCGTCTCGCTGCCCATCGCGAACGCGACCAGGCCGGCGGCGGTGGCCGCGGCCGGACCGGCACTGGAGCCGGAGGCGCCTTCCTGCAGCAGCCACGGGTTCATGGTCTGCCCGCCGAACCAGATGTCGTTGAGCGCCAGTGCGCCCAGGCTCAGCTTGGCGACCAGCACTGCGCCGGCCTGGTCGAGCATGCGCACCACCGCCGCGTCGTCCTTGGGCACACGGTGGCGGAACGGCTCGGCGCCGTAGGTGGTGGCGATGCCGGCGGTGTCGAGCAGGTCCTTGGCGCCCCACGGGATGCCGTGCAGCGGGCCGCGGTAACGGCCGGCGGCGATCTCCTTGTCGGCCTGCGCCGCCTGCGCCAGCGCGTGCTCTTCGCACAGCGTGATCACGCAGCGCAGTTGCGGGTCGTAGCGCTTGATGCGGTCGAGGTAGATCTTGGTCAGCCGCGTCGACGTGAGCTTGCGCGTGCGGATCCAGGCGCCGAGCTGCGCCACGGACGCGAAGGCGATGTCCTCGTCCCTGGCCGGCAGCGGCGCGAGCGGCAGCTTGGCCGGCACGAAGCGGTCGTGCGCGGGGCCGACGTGCGTGCGCCCCATCGCTGGGAACCAGGTGGTGGCCGGCGCCAGCCCTTCTTCCAGCGTCACCTTGCGTGGCCCGGTGCGGCGTTCCAGCAGCGCGGCCATGGAGGTGGGCCAGTTGGCCACGGCCATCTGCCGCTGCGCCTCGGTCATGGTCACCTGCACCAGCTTCTCGGCCTCGGCGAAGGTGGCCGTGGTCAGCTTCGGCCCCACCGGCGGCGCGGTGTTGAAGGCCCCCGGCGAGCCGGGCGGCGGCGTGCTCTGGGCCGGCGCTGCCCCGGTCTGCGCCACCGCGCGGCCGGCCACCACCGCACCCAGCACGCCGAGCGGCGCCTGGGTCAGGAAATCGCGACGCGTCTTCATGGTCTTCCCCCAACGGGCCGCACCGGCAAGCTCCTGACGGCACGGCGGCAGACATGGGCCGGCCGCGTATCCGTGTCGGCCACGGCTCCGATGGGTCGGAGCATCACGCACTTTGGCGAAGCGCCAGCGCGGAGGCAACCGCGCGTGCGTCGGCGCAGAGGCAGCGTGCCACTGGCGGCGCCCATGTATCCCGTGGAGCTGTTCGCTCTACGGCCAGCCGTCGCGTCGCCGTTGCCGTTTCTGCGGCCATGTCCGCGAAGGGGTATCGCATGGCCGATACCAAGCCTCAGGCTTCTGCCTGAAACCTCGGTGGCGCTATTCAGCCGTGCGCGCGCGGGCAGCCGCCGTGTGCAAGGGAATGACCTTGCCCTGATTCAGCAGGGCAGACAGGGCGTCGGCAAGCTCGATCTGCTTGAACGGTTTGGCCAGGCGGGGCCATCCGCCAGCCTCCTGGTCGGTAAGGGCGGCATAACCCGTGATCATCAGGATCGGCAGGCCAGGCCGAAGCAGGCGCATCTGGCGGGCCAGTTCGGCGCCAGTCATTCCCGGCATGGCGTAGTCGGTCACGAGAACATCAAAGGCGACGCCACTTTTCGCCTGTTGCAGGGCTACGTATCCGGCCGGGGCCTCTCTGACCGTATATCCCGCATCGGCCAGCATCTCCGCGGTGCCGGCACGCACCAGTTCCTCGTCGTCGACCAGCAGCACGATGGCCGATCCCCGGGGCCTTGGCGCGGCGACGTGGATGGCCGCGTCCATATCCGACACGCGCTGCTTCGAGGTGGGCAGCCACAAGGTGGCGGTGGTGCCGCAACCAGGGGCACTCTCCAACGTGAAGTCCCCTCCCGACTGGACGGCCAGGCCATGGACCGACGAGAGGCCCAGGCCCGTCCCCCGCCCGATCCCCTTCGTCGTGAAAAACGGCTCGACCGCGCGCTTGACGGTCGTTTCATCCATCCCGACTCCGGTATCCGTCACCGCTATCTTGAGGTAGCGGCCGTTGGGCAGCTTGGGGTGCCCATGCAGCCCCTCGCTCGATGCGATGATCGCCAGCTCGCCGCCCTGGGGCATGGCATCGCGCGCATTGATCGCCAGGTTGAGCAACGCCAGCTCCAACTGGTTGGGATCGACCATCGCCGCCGGCAGACCGCCCGGGCATTGAACAAACAAGCGGATTTGGGGGCCGATGGAACGCGCGACCAGATCGCCCATCCCTTCCAGGAGGTGGCCCACGTCCACCGCCCGGGGCGCCAGATGCTGGCGCCGCGAGAAGGCCAGGAGGCGTTGGATCAACACCCGCGCCCGCTCGGCCGCCTGCAGGCCACCGGCGGTCAACCGCCTGGCGCGCTCGTCGCCCTGCAATCGGTGCGAGAGCATGTCCAGCGCGCCCACGATGGGAGTGAGGAGGTTGTTGAAGTCGTGTGCAACACCGCCCGTCAGCTGCCCGAGCGTTTCCAGCTTCTGCATTCGTGCACCTGGGCAAGGGCGGCCTGGCGCTCCTCGACCGCCTTGGCCACTCGCTCCTCCAGCTCGGCCGTCAGTTGCTTGAGCGCCTCCTCACCGCGCCGGCGCTCGGTCACATCGCTGGCGGTACCGAACCATTCCACGATGTGGCCCGCGTCATCAAAGATGGGCACCGCTCGCGAGTGAGTCCAACCATACGTGCCGTCGGCCAATCGGACCCGATGCTCCAGCTCATACATGTGCCTTTTGGCCGACGCCTCCCTGACGGCCTGCATCACGAGCCGCTGATCATCCGGATGCACGTATGCATCCAGCCAGGCCTCACTGGGTTCGTTGGTGTCCGCCAGGAAGCCCATGCCTTCCAGTTGCCGCAATTGCGTCCAATCGGGGTTCATGCGGTACACCGCATACGTGCCGGCGGTCATCAGGGCCCGGAAGCGCTGCTCGCTCTTGCGCAGTGCCGTTTCGGTCTCGGCCTGTTCGGCCGCCGACCAGATGCGGCCGGCGACGTCCTCCAAGAGGGCGACATCCTCGGGCAGCCAGTGATGCGCACCACCGGATTGCACGTACAACACGGCGACCCAGTGGCCGTCACGCACGATGGGTACCCAGGCGAAAGCATCCCTGGGTGGGCGCTCGTCCCCAAGCGGCCCGGTGGCGCCATCCATCTCTCTGGAAACGACACTCAGGCCTTGGCGCAGCCGGATGAGATCGCCGGTGCCCAGATCCTTCGCCGCCAAGGGTGCCTCGCCAGGCGCCAGCCCGCTGGTATAGCCGGCCTGCCACGCCAGCCTGGTGCCCAGGGTCACTTCGCCGTAGTCCACGCGGCTGGCGTGCAGGTAGCCACCCAACGCCTCCACTGCCGCCTCCTTGATGGCCTAGGGTATCCGCCAGGCCCGCCAGGAGACGCTCGAGCCGCACCAGGAAACTCTTACGCCGCTCCGCCAGCACCAGGTCGGTCGCTTCGGCCACCGCGCAGAACAAGCCGGCCACCTGGCCGCTTTCGTCGCGTAGCGGCGAATAGGCGAACGTGAACCACGTGGCCTCCGGGTAGCCCTTGCGGTTCATCAGCAGCGGCAGGTTTTCCCGGTAGATCGATTGGCCTGCCAGCGTGGCCTCGATGAGCGGAGCAATGTCCGGCCAGATTTCCGACCAGATGTCGAAGAAGGGGGCACCGAGCGCCCGTGGGTGTTTGGCGCCGAGAATTTCCGCGTACGAATCGTTGTAGAGGTAGCAGAGCTGCGGCCCCCAGGCGACGAACATGGGGAACTTCGAGCCCAGCAGCAGACCGACGACGGAACGAAGGGATTGCGGCCAACCCGCTGGTGGTCCCAAGGGGGACTCCGACCAATCGTGGGCGCGCATCAGGGCGCCTATGTTCCCGCCGCCCGCGAGGAAGGTTTCTTCGGGGAGCACAGCCTCAGGTTTCGTCATATACCCCTTGTCTCATAGCCCCATCGCGTCAGGCAACGCGCGGTGTGGAAGTCGGACACGGAGCAGACGCTACCAGCCCGAATGTGGAAACGTCGTCACGGAGGCTTCACGTCCGCGCATCAGATGCTTCATGTTCTCCCCCTCAGAAAGCGGGATGGCCCAGGCTGATTTCCGAGGGGCGGGCATTGTCCCTTGCACCTTTACTCCTCCACTGTTCGTCGCACCCCGTTTCAGCCCATTGCCGCGCTTGCTGTCGCCAGAGCGCGGCGCGACCATGAATGCACCGAACAGCATGGGGCGACGACATGAGCACCCACAGATGCGACCGGTACACCGAGCTGGGCCCGTACATCGCGTGGCTCTGCAAGGTCAATGATGGCGAGTACAACATCGTCGTCCAGATCGCAGAGCACCCGCCGGAATGCGCCGACCAGCCCTTCGAGACCGAAGAACAGGCCCTGCGGGCGGCTGACGTGTTCGCTCATCAGCTGCAGCAGTCGACGCACGGCGCTGCCTCCGGTCACGCCAGTCATTAGGCGTTCTTGCCAACGAGGGGATTGCCTCGCCTCCCCTTATTTCTGGGAATGCAGCTCAAGCGAGCTGGCGCCCGTGTTCACCAGCGGCACGAAGTTGTCGTCCGGCGTCACTTCGCGCTTGCGGTGGGTGAAGCGATGGAACGCATAGGCGGCAAGCGTTCCATCGAGGATGGCAAACCAGACGAACAGCAATTTGGGCCCGAGCAGGCTCATGAGCGACCCGGCCAGCAAGGGTCCGAGCGCCGAGCCGACGCCGTTGACCAGCAACACCGTACTCGACGCGGACATCAGCTCGTCGCGATGCACGTAGTCGACCAGGTGCGCCACGGCGATCGGATACAAGGTCAGGCTCATGCCGCCGAAGGCGAAGATCACCGCCATCGCCGCGCCACCGCCGGGATCGATCAGCAGCAGGTTGGTCAGCGCGGCCAGCCCGGCCACCGCACTGATCAGCGACAGCGCGAGGCGCCGATCGATGCGATCGGAAAACCGGCCCAGCGGCCATTGCAACACCACGCCCCCCGCCACGCCCACGCTCACGTAGGTGCCGATGCCCCCGGCGCTCAGACCACGCGCCGCGGCATACACAGGCAACAGCCCCCAGAACGCACCCATCGCCAGGCCGGAAAGGAGTGCGCTGACCAGCGCGGTTGGCGCCAGCCGGAACAGGTGCCCGATCCGGACCCGCGGCACCGAGCGCATCTGGGGCTGCGGCTGACGGCTCGTCACCACGGGCAGGCTGGCGGCGCACACGAGGATCGCCACCACGCAGAACAGCACGAAGCCGTCACCGCGGATGCGCAGGAACTGCTGGGCGGCAGCGGTCGCGCCAAGGTTCACCATCATGTAGATGGCGAAGATCGAGCTTCGATGCGCCGGATCGGCCGCGGCGTTCAACCAGCTCTCGATGATCGCGTACAGGCCCACCAGCAACAGCCCCTGCAGCAGGCGCAGCACCAGCCACACGCCGTACGCCGGCACGAGCGCCTGCACCAGCACCACCAGGGTCACCAGTGCCGTACAGAATGCGAATGCGCGAATGTGGCCGATGCGGTGGGTGAGCCGCGGCACCGTATAGGTGCCGACCAGGAAGCCGGTGTAGTACCCCGACGTCAGCAAGCCGATCATCGCCACCGAGAAATCCAGCGCCCGTCCCTCCAGCGCGATGTGCGAGTGGAGCAGGCCGACGCCCATCAGCAGGAACAAGGTGCTCAGCAGCAGCGACGTGGAGGTGCGAAGGCTGGTCAGCATGGGGGCGCAAACGAGGCAATCGGAGAAGCAGCCTACTGCCCCGGCCTGCCGCGCTTCGTGACGAACGAGCACCCGTCGCCCGAAGAGGCGACACGGGTCTTATCGCCCCGGGTAGCTTGCGGTAAGTGAACCTGCCCCCGTTAGCTGTGCCCTGACACATCCTAATAGGCTGCCGACTCGATTCGCCACTTGCCCGCATCCTGGCCTAGGACTGCACCGCCGCGCGCAATGCAAAACGCGGGCTGGCCGTTCGCGTCATCAATCATGTGTTCGCATTCCTCGGGTGGCTGGGTAAGCAAGGACCACTCATCGGCTCCCGGCTGATACCGCAGCAACATAACGGTGACGGAGAAAGCGTTCGGCCGCACTCGCACAGCCAAGCCGTGGGTGGGATCGGAAAATTTCATATCGTCGATCACCAGCGGGGGAGCCTTGTACTGTTTCCAGGACGCGCCCTTGTCGGTGGAAAGGTAGAGCTTTGAAAAGATGCCCTTCGCATGGAACACAGTCAGCAGATCGCCGTTGGGACTGACATTGAAGCCATCCACGTCAGTGGGCGTGGGGACCTTGTTCCATTGCATGGATTCCAGATCGAGGCGGTAAAGATCGGGATCCGCGTTGACGTAATACGCGTCTTGCGTCAGCTGCCCACGAATGTGGAATCCCCACCGCGCGAATGCCTGGTGAATCCGCGCGAACGTGCCGAACGCGTCTCCAACGCTCGCGTACACGTTGACGGCCTTGCTGGCTCCGAACGTGGTGGCGAGCCAGCGCTTGCCGCTCCAGCTGATATCGATCACCGGCTCCTCGCTAGCCAGCGTGGCTGCCGCGCTCCAGGTCTTTCCTCCATCCGCGCTTGCACGGATCCACCCGTTGTCATACCCGGCCACGAGCAGGTCATCCCGACGCGCAAGCGCCGTAACGGTGGCGAGCACACCCGAATCGATCGATGTCCAGGACGCATCGGGATGCCGAACCCGGATCTGGCCAAGGTCGGCTCCGTATAACAAGTCGCCCTTAGCGTCTGTCAGTGCGGTCTGTGTTGTCGGGGGAACGGACGCCTTAGCCAGATCGAAAAAGGCCTGACTGGATTTCGCCCCTGCCAGTTGCTGGCGCAGCGGCGCGCGATTCACCTTCCTCTGGTACGCCATCATCAGGTCGGCGATGAGGCCAAGTCCGGTGGAGGGCTGTGGTCGCTGGATGGCGTGTGGTGGCGCCGTAGGCCGCCATTCGATAGGAGCATCGTGAAGATGTGAGGCGAATTCGGCCTGGACCGCTTGTAGGGAGCTATCGCCTACGGTCGGACGGATCGGAAGCACAACGAACTTGTAATCACCGATCGCCATCGGCACTAGCGCACCGAGGTCCGTGATCCGTCCGGCTTCGACATGGAAAGACGTGTAGTCGCCGAACGCCAGGCCATCCCAACGATCCAATTTGTAGTCGCCTGGAGGCAGCCAGCTCTCCACGACGTGTGAACCGCCCTCATAGACGACGTCCAAAGGGTATGTCGCGGAACCGCTCACTGCTCGCACCGAAATAGAGTCGGTGGCGTTCTCGCCGGGCAGGCTCGCGTAAACAAGGCCGGTGCCTGCGGCCGGGCCGAGCCGCGTCGGCACTGTCGTAGCGCATCCGGCAAGGCCCAGCAGGCACGCGACCAACGGTAGATATCCCTTCATTTTTTTCCCCTGTATCTAAAAACGGCAAACATGGTCAGGTTCGGTTCTCGGCTCTCGTAAGAAGAACATGACTCGATAGCTAGCTGTTATCTGCAGACCCGCTCCCTTGGTCCATGGCGGCAGACCCAGGCATATCGAGCCCTCGGGAGCTTATACAGACAAAGGAGCCAGATGCATTTACGGGAATCAATTAAATGAAACTGCCCCTCTTTCTGCTTCTAGCGCTGTGAATGTCGGGCTTCCGTTCCATGTAAGCCTTAGTTGGAAGCGTCTGACGGGAAGAGGCTCCGACCCCGCTAGCCACTGATCCTGTTAGCTAGCATCTCGGGAAGGCGAACCTGACCCCATTAGGTGGTTGTTATCGCACGGCTCCCCGCACCGCCGTGACGAGGGTAATCCCCCCGCTTTCAGCGGACGCCAAAAGTGGAGCTATGCGGCAAGCGCCAATTTCTGCATCGGCGTGATGCCACCGAGTGCCATATTCGGGCGC